>JAYEFH010000026.1:0-5466 GCA_034658555.1 Thermodesulfobacteriota bacterium
GACTACTGCTTGAAAAAGCCAGGAACATGCGCGTGGTTGCGGAAGACGTGGTCTGGAATTATTCAGCTTTATTGTTTCATATAGTGGGTGTACTCGCAAAGTTGGGGGCACAAAAGGCTGGACTGAGTCGGGGAAAGGATGAACTGCAAAAGGCCCGTGACGCACTGGAAGTCCGTGTGCAGGAACGTACTGCTGAACTGAAGCAGGAAATCTTTGAGCGCAAACAGGCTGAGATAATGGTGCGCAAAGAGAGGGATACAGCACAGAAATATCTTGATATTTCTGGAGTTATGTTCGTAGTTATTAATTCTGACCGGAAAGTCAGCCTTATTAACAAAAAGGGCTGCGAGATCCTGGGATATAGAGAAGAGGATATCATTGGTAAGGACTGGTTTAACAATTTTATCCCGAAAAGAAACAGAGATAAAACAATATGGGTTTTTGAATCGTTGATGGCAGGAGATGTTGAGCCTGTTGAGTATCATGAGAATCCTGTTTTGACAAAGAGCAGCAAGGAGAAAACTATAGCCTGGCACAATTGTATCTTGAGAGATGAAGAGGGCAAAATCCTGGGTACATTAGGTTCCGGAGAGGACATTACTGAGCGCAAACAGGCAGAGGAGGAACTGAAAAAAACAAATCAGGAATTAGAAAGGGCCGTAGATCTGGCCAAACAAATGGCTATCCGGGCACAAGCTGCTAATATCGCAAAAAGCGAGTTTCTGGCCAACATGAGCCACGAGATACGCACTCCCATGAACGCAGTCATAGGTTTCACTGATATACTGCTTGATTCCGATCTGAATGATAGCCAGATTGATTATGCAGAAACGATCAGGAGCAGCGGGAATGCCCTGCTCTCTGTAATCAACGATGTCCTTGATTTTTCCAAGATTGAGGCCGGGGAGATGGGTTTTGAAGAGATTGACTTTGATCCGGAACTCCTTGCCTATGATGTCTGTGAACTCACCCACCCCAGGATCGGATCAAAACCCGTCGAGATCCTATGCCGTATCGGGGACAGACTCCCTTCATGTGTAAAAGGTGATCCGGCACGCTTTCGGCAGGTCCTGATCAACCTAATGGGCAATTCTTCCAAGTTTACAGAGTCAGGTGAGATTGAACTCTCCCTGGATATTGAAGAAGAAAAAGATGATCAGGTAAAGCTTCATGCCGCAATACGGGATACAGGCATTGGTATCCCGAAAGACAAATTATCCGCAATATTCTCGCCCTTTCAGCAGGCCGATGGATCAACAACAAGAAAATACGGCGGTACTGGTCTGGGTCTATCAATATGCAAGAAAATATCAAAGCTTATGGGTGGAGACGTCTGGGCGGAACGAGCGGAGGATTGTCGATTGAAAGACAAAATCAAAGGCCGGAACAATAAACAATCTCCGTCTGCCGATCAACAGTCCCACGGAAGCATTTTTCATTTTACTGCATGGTTTAAAAAAGCGGAAGATAAAGAAATTAGAAGATTTACCCCTGTGTCGCTTTCCAACAAGAAGGCCCTTATCATTGATGATAACCAGACCAATCTAGATATATTGACACACCTTTTAGAGTTAGTCGGCATGCGTATAGTTACTCTCAGAAACGGCGCGAATGTTATTCCGACACTAACAAATGCCCTTGAGTCAGGGGACCCGTTTGATTCGTGCATTCTTGATATTCAAATGCCAGGCATGAGCGGATATCAAGTTGTAAAACAAATGCGCGATCCCAAATCATCAATCCAAGGTCTTCAATCAACAATTATCAATCAACAATTATCAATCCAAGGTCTTCCCCTGCTTGCCCTGTCGTCTTTGATGGAGCGGGATGCCGGAAAATGTGAAAAGGCCGGATTTGATGGCTTCCTGAGTAAGCCGATTCGCAGAGAAAAGCTATACGGGATGCTGGAAAGGATGATTGGTAAAACGAAAGGTAAAGGCAAAAAAGATGAGACAGTAAAAGAAAAGATTATTACCCAGTATTCAGTTCGGGAGGAGATGAAGCATTCTGTGCGTATCCTTCTGGCAGAGGACAATCCTGTCAACCAAAAGCTGGCAAAGATGATGCTGACCAAGGCAGGATATCAGGTAGAAGTAGCTGATAACGGCAAGGAGGCTGTTGAAAAATACACCGCATCTCCAGAGGATTTTGACCTTATCTTCATGGATATTCAGATGCCGGAGATGGATGGATTGGAAGCAACAAAAGCAATCCGGAAAAGAGAAGAACAGCTCAAAGCTCAAGGCTCAAAGCTCAAAGCAAAAGATGGAGTTTCTTCCGGCGAACTTTCAACTTTGAGCTTTCAGCATTCAGCTCGATCGGAACGTGTTCCGATCGTTGCCATGACCGCTCACGCAATGAAGGGTGACAGAGAAAAATGTATTGAAGCGGGCATGGATGACTACATCACAAAGCCTATCAAAAGGGAGCTTGTCTTTAAGGTCCTTGAGAAGTGGTTTTTTTAGGGAAAGTTTTATGAATTTTAAGGAATTAGCAGAGAATCTTGGATTGGAAGAAGGTGAATATCTTGAATTGATTGATCTTTTTGTTGATGTCGGGAAAACCGATCTGGACAAACTTCAGTCCGGCATTGATGACGGAAATCCTGAGGATGTGGCTAAGAGCGCTCATTCCCTGAAAGGCACTTCCGGCAACCTTGGGTTAATGGAGTTTTCAGAGATTGCAAAAGAAATCGAAGAAAAAGGACGAAACAATCAACTTGAAGGAACAGCAGAAGCCACGCAGGCGCTAAGGGAACGGCTGAAAGCTATTGCTGAGTTTTCTTGAAGTGCCTAAAGTTGCAGATGCGGTGCCCTGTGAACACAATCCATCGAAATGTAAGCATTTACAGGGTACCGGATGTCACCATATTGCAGAGTAACTTCCTGTAGTTTATGCCTGCCTCCTTGAACCCTTGGGTACCGAAATTCATATTTGCCTCGAGGATAAGGACTTTTCCCTGATGCTCACACATGTCAAGCCCCACAAAATCGAAGCTGCACTGAATAGCAACATCCAGCGCCAGGTCCAGGATTTTTTCAGGGACAGGATCAAATGTAATCCTCCCTCCCCTAGCCACATTGGTGCGGAATTCCCCCGGAGCTGATTCCTTCCAGTAGGCATGGACAATGCGTTTGCCCAGAATTACCACCCGAAGGTCTCTTTCCATAGGTATGTATTGTTGAATATAGGCTATCCTGGTCTTACTGAGATATGCCTTGAGATCATTATCGTTCTTAATCAGGAAAATTCCCTCTCCCTTTGAGGACCCAATAGGCATTTTCCCTACACAAGGAAAACTAAAATAGTCGAGGATTTTCATTTTTTGCCTTATACCGTAAAACAGGCGGGTCTCAGGTGTGGGAACGTCCAGAAGATTAAAAAGAAGTGTCTGCTTTATCTTATTACCCAAATGCCGATAGCATTGTACACTTGGAAAGGTCTTTTTCCCCATTGCATCCAGGGCATCTGCAAAAAATATGGTCGGGAAATAGACCTTGGAGGCATTCCGGATCAGGGTCCTCTCCTCTGATGAATAATCTGCCGGATTGGTCCTAATTCCGATAGAAAGCACTGATGGGCAGCGTCTTAGCTGGTAACCCAGGGCAACCCGCATAGCTTGGTCATTCCGGGTAATTTCTTTCGCCATCTTCGCACCCCCAATCAACAATCATAAATCCCTCAATCCTTCAATTTCCCAATTCGTTTTACAATTCTATCGATGATCTCAGTAAATTCAGTCAGTTTCAAGATATAAACCAGTATCCCGTATGAAACAATGCCCAATGACATTGAGGCAAATACCCTGACGGTTAAAAGCCAGATCCCGGGGCTGCCTGTAATGCGGATCTGGACCCACCACACCAACAGGCCCATTATGCCCGAGGCCAGGAAGATTTTTACCAGGGACATGAAAAGCCTGCCGGCAGGATATCCGTCTATTTTTCTGTAAAGCACTGTGGCCAGGAGCATAAAGTTTAGTATCATAGTGACTGATGTGGAAAGCGCTATGGCCCTGTGCTGCAATTTGTCCAATGTGGCAAGTATGATGCATATATTAACCGCTACTGCTAAAAAGCTTCCTATTACCGGCCATCGTGTGTCATTAAGGGCATAGAATACCGGCACTACTATCTTCACTGCCGCATAGGCCAGAAGGCCGATGGAATAAAACCTCAAGGCCTGGGCCGTCATGAAAGTGTCTGATTGGGAAAAACAGCCGTGTTCGAAAATGAGCCCTACTATGGGTCCTGCCAGGACCCACAGCCCCACGGCAGCCGGAATTGTAAGGGCAAAGGCCAGGGTAAGGGACGAAACCAGCGTATCACCCAATAGCTTGTGGTCTCCCTTGGTTGCCAGTCTTGCCACGACAGGGAGTGTTGCTATGGAAATAGCTACACCAAAGAGCCCGATTGGAAACTGTACGAGCCGGAATGCGTAATTCAGCCAGGCAACACTCCCTTCTGCGCAGCGAGAGGCAAAGTTTGTGTTTATAAAGATGTTAATCTGGGTTGCGGAAAGGCCTATTATGGCAGGCACTATCAACCGGCCTATGCGTTGCAGCCCAGGGTCCGCCGGATCCATAACCGGCTTTATTCTGAACCCCTGACGCAGAATGACAGGCACCTGTATTCCCATTTGGGACAGCCCACCCAGCAGGGTCCCCACAGCCATACCCATTATGGCTGGTTGTCCCCACAATGGAAACAGCATGGCAAGTCCTACGCCGACAACTATGGATGTCATGTTGAAACAACTGGATGCAAGGGACGGGATAAAGAAATAACCTTTTGTGTTCAATATCCCCATAAGGACGGATGAAAGGGAAACCAACAGCAAGAAGGGAAACATTATGATTGTCAGCCGCCGGGTGAGTTCCACCTTACCCGCGACTTTGGCAAAATCCGGGGCGAGCAGCATTACCAGTTCATTTGAAAAGATCATGCCGATAATAACGATCAAGGAAACCACTACAGTGAGTACTGCCAGGACGTTGTTTACAAGGCGCCAGGTCTCTTCTTTTGAGCGTTTTTGATCATATTCGGTAAAGACTGTAACAAATGCCGCGCTGAGGGCGCCTTCTGCAAAAAGGTCCCTTAAAAGATTGGGTATCCGGAAGGCCACAACAAAGGCGTCCATTGCAGTACCTGCACCAAAGAGGCCTGCAAGTACCTGCTCCCTTACAAGGCCCAATATGCGGGAAAAGAATACGGCAATACTCACCGATCCTGCCGACCGGGCAAGATGGGCGGCCTTGCCGTCATGGTTGGACGTGTGTTGCGTGCTCATAATTAGTGTCTGAACGAAAAAACCGTTCAGACACTGGCAGCAAGGACCAAATCACCTTTTTCTACTCCAAGGTGCCTTGCCACCACATCACATTTGGCCTTCAGGAAGAAAAAGATAGGGGCGTCCGAGTCTGACAGGGTCTCGTAATTCCCCTGCCCTTTACTGATAATGACAGGG
>JAYEFH010000027.1:0-5462 GCA_034658555.1 Thermodesulfobacteriota bacterium
CAAGGCCGTCTTTCGACTGGAGGAGGAGCTTGCGCACATAGAAACTGAGGCATTAGGACCCCTGGAGCAGAAAAAAAAGGCAAAAAATGCTATTTTTGAACATAAAGCCCTGATTGCCAGGTTACAACTCCTGGAACCTGCAAAAATAGACCTTGACCGCCTGCATGACCTGAGATACGTGACATGGAGAGCCGGACTGATTCCTGAAGAGAATCTCAATAAGCTGGAACAAAGCCTTGTGGATATGCATCACACTCTTATCCCGGTCGGCCGCAAGGAACAAAGGGTAGTCCTGCTGGCCATGTCTCTAAAAGAAGATGAAGAAGTACTTTTAAGGGCCCTTAAGAGCGCCTTCTGGGACCCTTTGGAGCTGCCTCTTGGAATTCATGGTACTACAGGAAAGGCCCTGGATCGGTTATCCGCTGAACTTGAGCATTTAAAGACCGAGCTTGCCGGCCTTGATACTAAAGGAGCAGAGCTTGCCCGGAAACATGGTGCAAGGCTCAAA
Organism: Thermodesulfobacteriota bacterium; assembly: GCA_034658555.1. Taxonomy (GTDB): domain Bacteria; phylum Desulfobacterota; class Dissulfuribacteria; order Dissulfuribacterales; family UBA3076; genus UBA3076. The sequence continues at coordinate 509 of JAYEFH010000027.1, forward strand.
CGTCTGCGTGAGGAGATACTGCTTGCCCGGCAGCTCCTTAAGGCCCAGGCCGAATTCGGGCAAATTGATCACACATATCTACTTACGGGATGGATACCGGTTGCACTCTTTGAGGAACTAAAAAAGCGGATACTCAAAGCCACGTCCGGAAAGGTCCTGGTAGACCAGGTAGACCCAAAGGACATAAAAGAAGTCCGGTCCGGTATCCTTAAGATACCCATACTCTTCAATAATCCAATGCTTATCCGTCCCTTTGAACGGTTGACCACCCTGTACGGCACCCCCTCCTATGAAGAGGTGGAGCCCACAGTCTTTCTTGCAGTGAGTTTTCTTCTCCTCTTCGGAATGATGTTCGGGGACGTGGGGCACGGGGCCATACTCTGTGGCATAGGCTACTATGTATTTAGAAAGATGTACCGTTATATAGATTATGGAATTATACTTATGGAGTGTGGGGTATCGTCTATGATTTTCGGTCTTCTTTACGGCAGTATTTTTGGTCTGGAAGACCTGATTCCCGCGCTTTGGATGCACCCCATGGAGGAGATCAACCGCTTTATGGTGATGTCGGCCTTTCTCGGTATCGGTGTTATCAGCCTGGGACTGATCCTTAATCTTATAAACGTCATCCGCCAGCACCGTTATGGAGAACTTCTTTCAACATCCGGTCTGGCCGGCGCCTTGCTTTACTGGCTTGGTGTGGGCCTTGTTGCGCGTTACCTCCTGTCAGGAGGGCTTAGCCCTTTTGAAGTGATATTTGCCAAGGTGGCAGCAGGGGCGCTGATTATCCTGATGATCCTCCAGCGGCCGGTCAGGGCGGTGCTGGCACAACGCCGCACAGGGAAAAAGGGAGAACGCATCCCGCCAGGCCTTGGGGTCACGATTCTGGAATCGTTTATAGAAGTGCTTGACGACCTCCTGAGATACCTTGCCAACACTGTATCCTTTGTCCGTGTTGCAGCCTTTGCCCTCACCCATGCGGGCCTTTTCATAGCGGTATTTTCCCTGGCGGACATGGTTCAGAACGTCCACGGCCAAGGCCTCTTTTACTGGATCACTATAATACTTGGAAACATTGTGATAATAGCCCTTGAAGGAATAGTGGTCTCCATACAGACCTTACGACTTGAGTACTATGAATTTTTCAGCAAGTTTTTCCGGGGAGGGGGAAAGCCTTTTCAACCTCTTCTTGAAGAGGAATGATGAATGCTGAATTTTGAATGTTGAATTGTGGAAGAAAACAAAGATTTATAACATTAATTCAAAATTCAGCATTCAAAATTCAAAATTTCCAAACTAGGAGGCATCTACCAATGAGGATTAAAAGGCCTTTGTATTGGATATCAGGCTGGTTTTTGACCTTACTTCCGTGCATTGTCTGGGCACAGGAGGCTGCAGCCGGGGCCGAGGCATCCCCTGAGGCAGCAAAATGGGGATATATCTCTGCTGCCCTGGCTGTTGGAATCTCTTCTCTTGGTGCGGGAATAGCCGTTGCATTGGTTGGATCTGCCGCAATGGGGGCTGTCAGTGAAAGGCCTGAGATGGCAGGCCGTGCCTTGATTTTCGTAGGCCTGGCAGAGGGAATAGCAATCTATGGACTGATCGTGGCTATCATGATTCTGGGGAAGATATAGATTTCGTGTTTTTTGTGGCAGAATATGCACATCCTGGTCATAGCAGATCATCTGACATGCATGGCATTTTCCCTGGGAGGCATAGATACGCAAACGGTCAAGACCAGGGAAGATGCCGTGGCTGCCCTGAAGTCTGCCCAAAATAGCCCTGACATCGGCCTGGTATTGATTACCGAAAGGATAGCCAACTCCGTTCGCTCAAAGGTAGATGAAATGGTCTTTGAACTCCATAAGCCCTTGGTGGTGGAAATCCCCGATACAGAAGGCCCTCTGCCTGACCGACCCTCTACCGGAGAACTTATGGTAAGCCTGATGGGACGCTGAGAAGGAGGAAGATCGTGCCGTTACCTGACCAAGTATCGCTGCTATGCATGGCAATTAGAGAAAAAGGTCAGAAAGAGTCCGGGGAGATCCTCTCCAGGGCCAGAGAACATGCAGATCGCATCTTACTGGAAACCAGGGAGAATACGCAGAGGGATCTCGAAAAACATGTGTCTCAAGAGCGGCAATCTGCGTATCAGCGCGCCCAACGGGTCGTAAGCGCTGCAGAGCTGAAGGCCGGAAAACAGGTGATGGTCACAAGACAGGCGCTTCTGAACGAGGTATTTGAGGAGGCGGAAAAGAGGCTTTCAGTCCTCCGGGATGGACCGGGGTATCCCAACATGTTGAGGCTTCTTACGATCCATGCTGTCTCAAGCCTACCCGAAGGGCGCTGCTGGATTCAGGTAAGAAAAAACGATCAGGGTCTGTTTTCTCAAGACATGCTCATATATCTATCAAAAGAGACAGGACAGACTGTAGAACTCCTTCCTGAGCAGGCAGACATCAACGGGGGGTGCCTTGCCTTTGGTGCTAATAAAAAGATCCTTGTTGATTTTTCCTTTGATGCCCTGCTTAAAAGGGCGGAGCCCAGACTCAGGGAGTTGATGGCTAACATACAGAAATAGCCGTTGAATGTTCGATATTGGATATTCGTTTTTCATTCGATGTTCGACGTTCGATGTTCGACGTTCATCTTTTTTTATGTCTTGTTTCGTGTTTTAGTACCTTCGTGTTTTCGTGATTGATTTTGAGTAGTTTCTTAACCGTACAGGTCGAAAAAAACCGGTATTATAAGCATGAAATCCGCCATACAGCAACCCCATATCACCATGATCAGCGGCCCTGTAGTGCAGGCACGCCCTGCTCACAGGTTTTCAATGAACGAGATGGTGGAGATCGGTGGCGAACGGCTGGTGGGTGAAGTCATTGATCTTGACGAGGATCTTGCCACCATCCAGGTCTATGAAGATACAACCGGCCTGCGGCCGGGGGCGGATGTATATGCCAAGGGCCTTTCCCTGTATGTGGAACTCGGACCTGGACTTATGGGTGAAATTTTTGACGGGGTCCAGCGTCCCCTTGAAGTGCTTCGAGGGAAATGGGGGGACTTTATACGCCGGGGAAAGATCGGAACAGCCCTTTCCAGGGACAGGGTATGGCAATTTATCCCATCCGTAAGGCCTGGCGCCACGATCTCACCAGGCGAAATCCTGGGTGAACTACCGGAGTCACAGCTCGTTACACATCGGATTATGGTCCCTCCCGGGGTGCAGGGGACTTTGGAACATATCGTGCCCAATGGAGACTATACACTTGATGACGTCATTGCAGTAATCCGGTCCCATTCTGATAAAATTCATAAACTCAAGCTGTTTCACAGGTGGCCGGTGAGGAAAATCCGTCCATACCGAAAACGGCTGATACCCTCTGAACCCCTCATAACCGGACAGAGGGTAATAGATACCTTCTTTCCCCTGGCGAGGGGTGGTACCGCAGGCATACCAGGGGGCTTTGGGACAGGGAAGACCGTTGCCCAGCACCAGCTCTCCAAGTGGGCGGATGCTGACATCATAGTCTATATCGGCTGCGGAGAGCGGGGAAACGAAATGACAGGGGTCCTTGTAGACTTGCCTAAACTGCTTGACCCTCGGACTCAGCGTCCACTTATAGAAAGGACCATTCTTATTGCCAATACTTCGGATATGCCTGTAGCCGCCCGGGAAGCCAGCATCTACACCGGAGTCACCATAGCGGAATATTATCGGGACATGGGCTATGACGTTGCTCTCATGGCAGACTCCACCTCAAGGTGGGCCGAGGCCCTGAGGGAGATATCCGGCCGGCTGGAGGAGATGCCTGCTGAGGAAGGTTTCCCTGCCTATCTGGCAAGCAGGCTTGCCGCCTTTTACGAACGTGCGGGACAGGTGGTGTCTTTAGCGGGTAAAAAGGGCTCAGTGACCCTCATAGGTGCGGTTTCACCTCCGGGAGGAGACTTCTCAGAACCTGTAACCATGCATACCAAGCGCTTTGTCCAGTGCTTCTGGGCCCTTGACAAAGAACTTGCGAGCGCCAGGTACTTTCCTGCCATAAACTACCTTCAGAGCTATTCCGCCTATATCTCAGTGGTTGAGCCTTGGTGGGCGGAGAAAGTGGGAAGCACCTGGAGGACCCTGAGGGAAAGGACCATCAATATCCTCCAGGAGGATTCAAGGCTGCAAAATATCGTAAAATTATTGGGAGAAGAGGCCCTGCCTGATGATCAGAAAAGAATTATCGAGGGAGCAAGGCTCATTAAGAACGACTTCCTGCAACAGAGCGCCTTTGACCCGGTAGATACCTATGCCGGGCCGGAAAAGCAGTTCCTCCTGCTTGATGTCATACTATACTTTATTGAACGTTCGGCCGACGTGGTAAAGGCCCGGATCCCTCTGTTCAGGGTCATGGATCTTCCTGTGGTAGCTGAGATCCACAGGCTGAAGTTTACCCAGCGGGGTGATGATTCAGGCCCCTTCAAGTCCATCAAGGAACGGATAGACAAGGAAATCAACGCCCTTCTCCATAGGCAGAATAGCTTATAAATATAGGCTTTTAGGCTTTGAGCTTTCAGCTTTGAGCTTTCAGGTTGTAGGGATAAAATAGAAATATGGAAACAGTTACAGGTCCTGCCATGAAAGGTGCACTGGAATACATAGGCCTTGACAGGATAAGCGGCCCTTTGGTGGTGATAAGCGGCGTTAAAGGTGTCGGTTTTGGTGAGGCTGTGGAGATCGTCCCTTCAGATGGCCAGTCCCGTCAGGGCAGGATACTCTCTATAAGCGAAGACGTTGCCGTGGTGGAGGTATTTGAAGGGACCTCGGGCCTTGCCCAGCCCACCACCAGGGTGCGTTTCCTTGGAAGGCCCTTTGAGATAATTGTTTCAAAGGAGGAGGTACTGGGCCGGATTTTTGATGGCTTGGGCCGGCCCCTTGATGGCGGGCCTGTCCCATTCAGGGGGAGAG
>JAYEFH010000028.1:0-5419 GCA_034658555.1 Thermodesulfobacteriota bacterium
GGAACCCTGCAACCACACCGGTCGGACACCGCCCTGCACACATGCCATACTGCAGGCAGGCATCAGAAGGGTCGTAATCGGGACGCTTGACCCAAATCCGAAGGTGGCCGGAGGCGGATCAGAGTTTCTGCGGGACAAAGGCATTAAAGTCGAGACAGGGTGTCTGAGAGATGAGTGCCGTCTTTTGATTGCCCCCTTTACCAAGCACATATTGACCGGTATGCCCTGGGTCAGATCCAAAGTGGCATGCAGCCTGGACGGCAGGACTGCAACCCGCACAGGTCACTCAAAGTGGATTAGCAATCAGCAGGCCCGCAGATCGGGGCATTGCCTGAGGGAAATAAGTGACGCCATACTAGTCGGCAAAGGCACCATAGTGGCGGATGATCCACAGCTTACTTGCAGAAAGGGCAAGAAAACTGTTAAAGATCCCATCAGGGTGGTGCTGGACAGTGGACTGAGCGTTGATCCCTCCAGCCGGATATGTTGCCTGAAGTCCTCTGCACCTACTGTGATAATCGGGGTGGAAGGTAGATCCTCAGATGAACACAGGCAGGCCCTGGAGGCATCCGGTACAAAGGTCTGGTTTACGCCGCCGGATGGGCAGGGCAGGGTAAACATCAGGGATGTGCTCAGGATGCTGGGCGACTTTGGGGCGCAGTCCATTCTGGTAGAAGGCGGGGCCACGGTTCAAGGGGCATTCTGGGACCAAGCGTTTGTTGATGAGGCCTTTTTTTATTATGCTCCCATGGTAATCGGCGGAAAGGATGCCCGGCCCGCAATAGGCGGTTCAGGAGCCGTGGACGTGGAAAGGGCAACAAGGCTGTCAAAGGTGCAACATCGCAAGTTGGGCGATAATTGGCTGGTCCGTGGTCTGATCACAGACATTGATTCCTTCTGGAGCTGACTATAAATGTTTACAGGTATAATTCAGGGCCTTGGGACCCTCAAGGATGTCAGGCAGGCAGGTCAGGGTCTGATCCTTACTATTCATCCTGATTTTTCTATTAAAGATCCCCAGGAGGGAGAGAGTGTTGCCGTGAACGGGGTCTGCCTGACCGCCGCTACTATCTCCCATGATGTGTTCAGTGCAGCAGTTTCTCCAGAGACCCTTTCAAGGACCACATTATCCGGGCTCAGGGTTGGAAGCCGTGTTAATCTTGAGCGGGCCCTCAGGCTCTCGGACCGTCTTGGCGGACATCTGGTAAGTGGTCATGTGGATGGAATAGTAGAAGTAATTGAAAAGGAGAATCTAAGCCGATTCACTTTATTTACTATAGCTATTTCCGAAAGCCTTGATCGGTATATTATTGAAAAAGGTTCGGTTGCAATTGACGGCATCAGCCTTACTGTAAACAGTTGTAGCAAGGGCCGTTTTTCCGTGACCATTATCCCGCATACTGCCAAGCTCACTACTATGGGTTTCAGGAATAAAGGAGATAAAATCAATATTGAGGTAGATCTTATTGGGAAGTATATTGAAAAATTACTTTTGGCCGGGCATATTAAAACAGAGAAACCGACCAATATTGATACGGAATTTCTGGCACATCATGGATTTTTATAAAAGGAACATAGTTCACTGATACAATTTTTTTTAACGAGGTTTATTTAACAATGTCATTATCCACAATAGAAGAAGCCCTTGAGGATATTCGGGCTGGAAAGATGTTTATCCTTGTTGACGACGAAGACAGGGAAAACGAGGGTGATCTCACTATGGCTGCAGAAACCGTGACCCCTGAGGCCATCAATTTCATGGCCAGGTATGGTCGCGGCTTGATCTGTCTTGCCCTTGCGGAAGAGCGGGTAAACAAGCTGAATCTCCCTATGATGACTTCCCGGAATACATCGGTGTACGGCACGAATTTTACGGTATCTATAGAGGCTAAACATGGGGTCACAACAGGTATCTCTGCCCATGACAGGGCAACTACTATCCTGACTGCCATAACAGACGAATCCGGTCCGGAGGATATTGCCATGCCGGGCCATGTCTTTCCGCTAAAGGCAAGGGAGGGAGGAGTCCTTGTTAGAGCAGGCCAGACCGAGGGTTCAGTGGATCTCGCAAGGCTTGCAGGCCTGAAGCCCTCCGGGGTCATATGCGAGATCATGAAGGACGATGGGACCATGGCCCGGATGCCTGATCTTGAAGTTTTTTCTAAAAAACACAATCTTAAGATTGTCACAATTGCAGACCTCATAGCCTATCGTCTACGCACTGAGAGTTTCGTACATCGAGAGGTTGAGACCAGGCTGCCCTCCAGGTTTGGCGGCGAATGGAAGCTTATCATCTACAGCAGTATAATCGATCCCAATCAGCATCTTGCCCTGGTGCTGGGAGATCAGGAAATCCAGGCAGACGAGGAAATTCTGGTGCGTGTGCACTCTGAGTGTCTGACAGGAGATGTGCTTGGTTCCCTCAGATGTGATTGCGGTCTGCAGTTACAGAGGGCCATGAGTCAGATAGCCAAAGAAGGCCGGGGTGTTCTTATCTATATGAGACAGGAAGGCCGGGGTATCGGCCTTTTGAACAAACTTCGGGCGTACTGTCTGCAGGATCAGGGAAGAGATACCGTGGAAGCCAACCGTGAACTGGGCTTTAAACCGGATCTCAGGGACTATGGTGTCGGTGCTCAGATCTTGCGGGACCTTGGGGTAAAAAAAATGAGACTCATGACAAACAATCCCAAAAAGATTGTGGGGCTCGAGGGTTATGGGATGGAAGTGGTGGAGAGGGTCCCTATTGAAATCCCACCCAATGAGGAAAATATGAACTATCTGATGTGTAAGAAAGAGAAGATGGGACATTTGTTACATATTTAGTGATTTAGTGAATTTAGTGATTTGGTGATTTAGTGATTTAGTGATTGGGAAAATTAGAGGGGAATATCATGCCTAAGACATTTGAAGGTCACTTACAGGCCCAGGGATTGCGTTTAGGTATTGTGATTGCGCGATTTAACGAATTCATTTCCAGTAAGCTGCTTGGAGGTGCATTAGATGCGCTTGTCAGGCATGGATGCATAGAAGATGATATTGAAGTGGCCTGGGTGCCCGGGGCCTTTGAAATTCCCCTTGTTGCCAGGCGTATGGCCAATAGCGGTCGCTATGACGCTGTAATATGTCTGGGCTGTGTCATCCGGGGGGCTACACCACACTTTGACTATGTGGCTGCTGAGACTTCCAAGGGGATCGCACAGGTTGCAATGCAGGCAGATTGCCCAGTTGCCTTTGGAGTACTCACCACTGACAGTATCGAGCAGGCCATTGAACGGGCAGGCACCAAAGCCGGGAACAAAGGCTGGGACGCTGCCCTTGCGGCTGTAGAGATGGCAAACCTCTTAAAAGACCTAAATGCCTAAATTGTCTGTCCGTCGTAAAGGGCGAGAGATTGCCCTTCAGATCCTTTACCAATGTGACTGGAATACCATTGAAGACATAGATAAGGTCATTACGGAATATGCCACTGGTCTGGCTTCAGAGGCTATTCCTGAAGATGATCCTGCTTTGGCATTCGGCCGGACCCGGCTGCAAGGGGTGCTTACCCATAAAGCGGAGATTGATTCCATCTTGAAAAAAAACGCCAAACATTGGCGTTTGGACAGAATAGCCAGTGTAGACAAAAATATTTTGCGCATAGGGGCCTTTGAGTTATGTTACTGCCCTGACATTCCACCTAAAGTAGCAATAAATGAAGCCCTTGAGCTTGCAAAGAAGTTTTGTGGCGGAGAATCAAGCGCCTTTGTAAACGGCATCCTGGATGCAGTCTTAAGAGATGGAGAAAGGGCGGGAAAGGCATAGTTCCCAGATATCATGACAGCACGATATGATTTCAAAACAATAGAAGAAAGGCATCAGGCCGACTGGGCCAAAGAGGGCCTTTTTGCCGCCGGGGAAGATAGCTCCAGGCCCTGCTATTATGTCCTGGAGATGTTTCCATATCCTTCAGGCCGGATACACATGGGTCATGTCAGGAATTATACCATAGGGGACGTAGTGGCCCGGTACAAACGCATGCAAGGCTACAATGTCCTTCATCCAATGGGGTGGGACGCCTTTGGTATGCCTGCTGAGAATGCTGCCATTAAACACAGGACCCATCCTGCCACATGGACTTATGAAAATATTGACTACATGCGCAAACAACTCAAACGCCTGGGGTTGTCATATGATTGGGAAAGAGAGTTTGCTACATGTGATCCTGAGTACTATCGCTGGGAACAGCTCTTCTTTATCCAAATGTTTGAAGCAGGACTCGTATATCGCCGAAAATCCAAAGTCAACTGGTGTGAAGGTTGCCGGACAGTCCTTGCCAACGAGCAGGTAGAGGACGGCAAGTGCTGGCGGTGTGATACAGAGGTAGTGGAAAAAGAACTGGATGGGTGGTTTTTTAAGATCACTGACTACACTCAAGAACTCCTGGAAGGATGCGACAAGCTGACTGGATGGCCTGAAAAAGTCCTCACAATGCAGCGCAACTGGATCGGTCGCAGTGTGGGGGCGGAGATTATATTCCCGCCGGCAGGAAAGGATGGCGAAATCAGGGTGTTTACTACCAGACCGGATACCCTGTTGGGTGCAACCTTCATGAGCCTGTCACCGGAACACCCTATGGCCCTGAAACTCTGTATGGGCACAGGTCAGGAAGAAGAAGTAAAGGCATTTATAGACCATTGGAGCAAAATACCTTCAAGAGAAAGACAAATCACCAAATCACCAAATCATTCAATCACCAAATCATTCAATCACCAAATCACCAAATCCAAGGAGGGTGTATTCACCGGGACCTATGTCAAGCATCCGCTAACCGGTGAAAGCATCCCGGTCTATATTGCCAATTTCGTGTTAATGGAATATGGCACCGGGGCCGTGATGGCTGTCCCTGCTCATGACCAGAGGGACTTTGAGTTTGCCAGGGAATACAAGTTACCTATAAAGGTAGTAATTCAACCAGAGGGGGAAGACCTGAAGCCGGATACCATGAAAGAGGCATGGGAGGGCCCCGGCACCCTTGTGAACTCCGGTCCTTTTGATGGCATGGAGAACGAACAGGCCAAGGATGTCATAATCAGACACCTGGAGACCCAGGGCCTTGGGAATCAAAAAATCAGCTATCGCCTGAGGGACTGGGGCATATCCAGACAGCGCTATTGGGGAGCGCCCATTCCCATGGTCCATTGCGATACATGTGGGATCGTACCGGTCAGGAAGCAAGATCTGCCTGTGATCCTACCCCTGGACGCCCGGCTGGACGAGCAGGGCCGGTCTCCCCTTTCCGGCCTTGAGAGTTTCTGGTCTACAACCTGCCCCAAGTGCGGAGGACCTGCCCGGCGGGAATCCGACACAATGGATACCTTTGTGGAGTCATCCTGGTATTTTGCGAGATACACATGCCCTGATGAAACCTCTGTCCCCC
>JAYEFH010000029.1:0-5416 GCA_034658555.1 Thermodesulfobacteriota bacterium
ATACTGACCATGGTGGCGGACCGGAGCGGGGTCACCACCTCCATACCGCCACCATACACACCTTCACAGGCAGGACACTTGTGGATCTTTCCCAGGTACGTGCGCGGATTGAGGAGCTTTCGGGCATTTTCTCTGACTGATTCGCGCAACTCGCATTGGCAATCAACTGCGCCGCCCAGGTACAACCTCCCGCAAGCTGCGCAATAACCGGCTCGTACTTCTTGGGCGTGGGCCTCGTCTGCAACAGCGTCCGTATCCTCCTCGCTGGTCTCAGTGTTATCATGAAGATCGAAGGTGAAATGAACCGGCAGAGTATCTCCCTGTTCCTCGTCAGTCAGGAGAAACGAAGATTGCAGGTCCTCCAGGTTTTTTCGTCTCTTTCTGTTAATAAAGACGCCAAGGTCAACATCGGGATTATCAGGATAGGCCCTGTAAAAGTCCTGCCCGCAACTTCGACAGACCTCAATAGGCAGACAGCGCGAGTGGCAGACCTCGCAGGTGTCCATGTATTCCACATAGAGCTTGCCGCAGGCCTCATTAGTACAGCGATAAAAGCCCTGAAGCCCCCTCCAGAAGACGTGGACCTTTGGCCGGATTAGAGGCTGTCCTCCATGCTTTGCCTTTGCTCCGAGAAGAAGATAGGCTTCGACCTCCCGGCGAAGATAGATCTCATCAACGCCTGCCCTGAGTGCAGTCTCTTCTTCTGATGCCATACCTGTTTCACTACGGGCAATCTGTGGTAATACCCCTGTTCTCAGATATCGAGTTATTTCGTCTAATGAACATGGATCGTTAAGTGCTTTCTCGATAGCACGGAAGAGGGCATTTCTGGAGAGCACAAGGCCCAGGAATTCGGCAGGCGCATCTTGCCCTTTTCCTTCGACCGCGTCCATGGCGGAGATTACCAGTTCTTCCGGCGCAATGTGATCGATACAGAAGTCATAGACCAGGTTGAGATCAGAGAGATCCCGGAGCTTGCGGATATCATCCTCTTCAATGACAGGAGTAGGCGGCAGATATGGATCTCCCTGGGGAGGGAGTTCCTGGTATTTCTCAGTAGTTATATGCTCCGGCAGAAAGATTTCTCCGAAAAGCTCTTTAGCGAAACGAACTACAGGTCCTGATCCATCTCCCTTGACTGTTGCACTGGTTCCTATACAGACAAGCTTTCCGTCCAATTTGCCCACATGCTCTTTAAGCCGCCGGATAAGACAGGCAACCTCGATTCCCCTGGCTCCGTGGTAAGTATGGACCTCGTCAAGCACCAGGAATTTGAGCCGGTCGTCAAAAAGGACACGGTCCAGCTTGCGGAGGAGCAAGTACTCGAGCATGGAATAGTTGGTCATCAGGATATTGGGCAGGGTGTTGGGATTTCTGATCTCCTTCCGGTACCAGATCGCTTCCGCGCACAGGGCAGCAGGTCGAAGTTCCTTGTTGTTTTTCTCAGCATTCCGCTCATCTTCGGGCGTATCCCCGGTATAGCGTGCAAAGGTCACCCCGGTACCGGCCAGGTACCTGGCAAATCGCTCATGCTGGTCATTGGCCAAGGCATTCATTGGATACAGAATGAGTGCCTTGATCCCAGGGCCTGGATTTTTCAAGCAGTGATTAAGGATAGGAAGGAAAAACGCCTCTGTCTTCCCAGAGCCCGTTCCGCTGGAGATGATGGTGTTGCTTCCGGACAGGATATGCTCAAGGGCTTCATACTGATGGGTAAAAAGCCTCCACTGACCAAAGGGCAGGTGTCGATCGCCCTTGTCATCAATGTATTTCCCGGCGCTGAGAAGCTTGGGATGAAGACCCAGGTCGTCCTTCAGCTCGGAAAGGGTCTTGCCGGCTGTTTTGTATGGTCGCTGGAGCGAGAGATATGGACCGCGCCAAAGAAGATTTGCCTGGTCAATCGAGACATACATCTGAGACCGGAGATCATCGTCAATGACCGGAAAGGCCGTTTTGATGTAGTTTTTATAATTTGCCTTGACCTTTTCGACGATTTCTATGGGTTGCAAGGGGGACAAACTCCTTTAAAACCACAAAGGCACAAAGGACATAAAGAAAAGAATTTTTGAGAAATGAAACTCGGTGCCCTTCCTGTCTTTGTGGTTATTCAATCAAGGTTTATACAACATCACATAAAAGGAACACTTCAAAAAACATGTAGATAGGGGCTAATCGACATGTTAATTAACATGTCGTCATTCAATCAAGCCATTCAATTTTGAATGAGTACGCCTTTTACAATTGATTGACATTACAATAAAAAATTGTATCTGATCCTTTTTTACAGATCAAATTAAGCCATTTTTTACAACATATACAACATATTTATACAACATTGCCTTTCAGGTTATACAATGTTGTATAAATATACAGCTACTTGCCTTCTTTGAGCCTGTATCTGGTTGTTTTCAATCTTCCATAAGGCTCCAGGAAGTCCAGGCCTGCCAGCAGCCGGGAAACAGTAGTCCTGGCCGAGCGGCTATTTCCCAAAAGCAGCAATTCCCTACACTCACTGTTGTTTATAGAACCCTTTTCTTCTACGTACTTTTGAATCAAGGCAGGCCATTGCACCCGATCTATCGTCCTTGCCAGGGTATACACTCCCTTCCCCACGAACTCAGCTGCTGCAGAACGGGAGAGATGATAGGTGACTCCTTTTTTCTTGCCCCGCCTCTCCAACCAGGGGTTGGAATGTAAGCAAAGTTGATCCAGCCGATCTCGGACTTTGACTTTGGGCAACTGGCATAGCCGGGAGGCTGTAGAAACCTCAATCTCCGGATGTTCCCGCAGATGGGAAAGGAGAAGCAACTCGTCAAGATCAAAGGTCTCTCCGGCCCGCTGCCGCTTTCCAATAAAGGAAGCTAAACCTTCATCAAAACTGCCGTCATAAAGGGTCAGGCGGACATTGTGTTCATTGGCTTCATAAAGCGGCGGCCGTTTGCCATAGGCAAGTGTGGGTATGAATATCCGCCTGCGGCCTATCCCGGCCCGTTCCACCAGCCCGATTTTTTGAAAAATTTCTGCAAGCAGCCTGTTCCGGGCCTTGGGTTCTGCACGTAGGACATTTTCCGGAGTGATGCCTCCTATAAAGCCCCCCGGGCTGGTGATAACCATCTCTTTTTCCGAGTGTTTCACATACACACTTCCCGGCTCGAGATAGTTCCTGTGGATAACGGCATTAAGGATCGCCTCGCGGAATGCCTCTTCGGGAAAAGCAGGAATATCCGTGTGAAAAAGACCTGTCTTTAGAGTCCTGAAAGGATTCCGGGCATTGATAGCTTCAGTCAACCGCTCAAGGATCTGCAACAATGGAGCCTTCAGGTCGAGCCTGAAATCAAGATCAGTCGGCGAGCTGTAATGGAGATAAATGATTTCATGGCCTGGCAGGATCTTTGCGAGGCTGTCGGAACGTCCCACAACCAAAAAACCGGCCAGAGTGACCCGAGTGTCCTTGACGACGCCTATTGCAGCCAGAAGCCCCCTGTCATCAAGATCCAGCAGAGAAGAGCCGTGACGGTGCGCCCGCAAGAGGTTGCGTAATCTGGCTATTTCGGTGGGATCAAGATCATCCTCACCTACGCCCTCAGCCACCTCGCCGCTCCAGTCCAGGGCCCCTGTGCTGATTTGTCTTCTTTGGAAATCTTCAGGGGAATATGGCATGCAGTTTTTGCCCACCCGGATCTGATACAACCCAGCAGCCGTACCATAGGGTGGTACAGGACCTTTGGGTACACGCACCAGAATGAGATTTCCTTCCGGCACCTCCAGTTCCGAGATTTCAACGGTAAGATGTGGCCTAGTGCTCTCATAGATTCCTCGGCGCCAAACGTCCAGGTCATATCGTTCACAGCCAGAGATTGCCTTGGTGCGCCCCTTTACATTATCCTTGACGCCGAAAACCACAAGTCCGCCTTCTGTATTGGCAAAGCAGACAGCTATTTGAATTGCTTTTGAGAGGGACTTTTTCGCACCTTCCCAGCGTTTGAAGTCGAGGACTTCGGATTCGAGACGGTCGGCGGGGACATCGTCTAGGCGATGGAGGAGATGGATGATTGTTTCGGGGGAGTGGATGTGGGTCATATTTCTAGGGTCGCCACCTCTTTCTCTATTTCTTCAATTTCATCTTCACCCAGCCCATAAAGCTTATAAATTTTTTCATTCAATCGTTTTTCAACGTTTGAGGCGTGATTGTTAAATTCATTTCGTCCGTTTGAAGGCGGTTTTTCACTTAGGTAAAGAAACAGTTCTTTGGCTAATCTTGAAACTTCACCGCAGTTCTTTGTGTCATCCTGCTTAGGAACTGGAATATTCTGTATCGTCGAAACACCAATATCTATATTAGCACCACGTTTTTTGGCACGTCTATTAAGCCAGAAAGTTACAACGTTCGAATTTAAAATCCCGAGCAAGTAGAATGCATGATTCTTGTCGTAAGGAACTATTAAGTTAATGGACATTCCTACGAAATGTTCTGTCTCTGAGTAAGCAAATCTAGGCTTGCGGACCATCTGAGGACAAAGTATGGCAGGGTTAACGAAATGTTGCCGTTTCCTTGGCCTATGAAGACCGTAAGGTCGATTACTTGAGGATATGAAAGTTTGGACTCCATCAATATGTTTTTTCAATTTTGGGAAATTAGTAACATTATTACGAAAAGATCTATCTGAGTAGATCAGAAATTCTGAAGTTGATCTATTCAAATAATATCGTCGTATATGCTCGTCTGAGTAATAAGGAACAAGTTGAGTCATTTCTTCTTGACTAAGGTCAAGAGCTCTCACTTCGTCTTCGGACAAGACAAAAACACCTTTACCAACAAAGGTGTCATCTATTCCCTCCCCGCTTGTAGTTACTTTCTCAAGTAGACGTCTAGTGACCTTATCAGTTGCCTCAATGATTCCTTGCCACGCATCCCCAAATGTTGGAAACAGGGCTGGATGGGATTCGACAAAAGATAATGCCGTGCCTTCCTGGACGGTAGCAAGCGTAATTTTATCTCTCATGTCATATATTGCACTTTGAGATACTTCCACGTACTCGACATTTCCTGATCTATCCTCAGACTTTGTATCCAGGCCCGCTATAATATCAGGAATTGGGCATTCCCTTTTGAAGCGAAGAACTTTACATATTCTTTTCTGAACAGGTGAGACAATAAAGATGCAGTGACGACCAGACACATCTTCAAAGACTTGGTTCGGTCCAAAATCCACGAAGCTGAAGAATTTGACGGACTTTTTCATATGACGACGTAGTTTTTGAGCACCGTCCCCAGCAACCCAGTAAATAGGCACAATAAGGCTATGCAACCCTTTCTTTTTTAACATTGACAACGCCAAATGGCTAAAGTAATACCAATAATCCATCTTGCCTTGATGGTATTTCGTACCGAGCTTTGAACAACTCGTTGTTCAAA
>JAYEFH010000030.1:0-5415 GCA_034658555.1 Thermodesulfobacteriota bacterium
AGGTTCACCCTCCGAGTTCATATGTGTCTGAGGATTTCTCCGAAACATAGTATTGCGTTTGTAATTGGTTTTTTAAAAGGGAAAAGCGCATTTCGTGTTGGTTCCTTAATCGCACAGATCCAATCTTTTTGAAGAGGGATGATGAAACTGGAAATCGATCAAATAATATCTTGTGATGAGGCAGCCAGGGCCACTGTTGATAGCGCAAAAAAAGAGGCGGATAACTTGGTGGCAAAGGCGAAACAAGACGCCGACGCTTTGAAATCTGAGCTTGAAGCAAGGCTTGATAAAATGAAAAAGAGCGAGATTGCCCCTATTCTTGAAGAAAGTCAAATACAGGCACAGGAGACTATGGCACAGGCAGAGAGATACATCCAGGAGCTTAAAGGCCGGGTGGCTCTCAATAAGCTCTGGATAATCGAAAATTTTATTTCAGAGACCCTGGGAGAGGCGTGGTCCCCAAAAAAAGAATTGTAAGAGGTTCATAAAACAGTAATTATGATCTTCGCAGCAGCCGGATATGCCTATCCAAACGCAAAGGTAAGGGCCCTTCGCAGCAAGCGGCTTACAGCCCAAGACCACCATTTTCTTCTAGAGGCAAAAGATTTTTCTTCCTTTCTGGCATATCTTGTTACCACTACATATGGACTTGCACTCCCGAACATTGAAGAAGAGAAGACTGATCCAGGGGCGCTGGAACGTAGACTTGCCCGGTCCCTTATGGAGGACTATGCCAAGGTTGCAAGGTCCTTGCGCGGGAAAAGGGAGCAAGAGCTGGTCCTTGCCCTTTTCTCGCGCTTTGAATCGGAAAACCTCAAAGTCTTGTTGCGTGCTATGTTCTCCGGCCGTGGGAAACAGGCTGTTGCCCATCTCCTGTATCCGCTGGGGAAGCTGAGCGCCTTGCCGTGGGATGACCTCTGGGCGTGCAGCAATCCCGCAGAAATTGCAGATTTCCTGATCCGCAATCCTTTTGGACAAGCGCTACAACATGCCATTCCTCAGTATAATGTTCAGGGAAGACTGTTTCTCCTTGAAATGGCCCTGGATCTATCCTGTTTTCAAAGACTCAAACAGGCTATCTCCGGCCTAAGAAGCAGATCTGACAGAAAAGCTGCTAAAAGGATCTTGGGACCTTATGTAGATGTTCTAAACATCTTGTGGGTCATAAGACTTAAAATTCACTATAAGTTGAGCCATGAAGAGATAGTCAACTATAGTCTCCCCGGGGGTGAGCTGCTCACCCTCTCACACCTGCACCGGTTGGCACGGGCAGAGGACGTCTCCTCATTTCTGGAACAGATGCCTCGCTCCCTTCAGAAAGAGGTAGGAGAAGTCTGTGACTGGAATAATTTTCACACATATCTCGAGACGTGGCTTCTTCGTCTCATTGCTCGGCTTTTTATGGGGCCGCCATTTCATATCGGCATAGAGATAGCCTTTCTCATGGAAAAGGAAATGGAACTTACAAGTCTTATCACCTTGCTTGAAGCAAAGGCACAGGGGCTTTCCCCTGATAAGACAGTAAAAAAACTACCTATGCAATTTTTCGGGGTTACTTATGTTTAGACCTGTTAAGCTCACGAGACTGACTATCCAGGCCCCTGAAGACCGGATCTCGGCAGTCATGGCCGTCCTGGGAGACCTCCGCCTCCTTCATCTGATCAGGGTGGAAGAGACACACCTCGGTCGTCTGGGTTATGTGGCCCATATTGATACATCTCTCCTTGAACACTATGACAGCTTGCTTGCCAGGGCAAACAAGCTACTCAGAGATCTGGGACCAACAGGTCCTTCGTCCGACATCAGAAAGGTACACCAACCAGACAAGGCCGTCTTTCGCCTGGAGGAAGACATTGCGCACATAGAAACCGAGGCATTGGAGCCCCTGGAGCGGAAAAAAAAAGCAAAAAATGCCATTTCTGAACATGAAGCTCTGATTGCCAGGTTACAGCTCCTGGAACCTGCAGAGATAGACCTTGACCGCCTGCATGACCTAAGATACGTGACATGGAGAGCCGGACTGATTCCTGAAGAGAATCTTAATAAGCTGGAGCAGAGCCTTGTGGATACGCATCACACTCTCATCCCGGTCGGCCGCAAGAAACAAAGGGTAGTCCTGCTGGCCATGTCTCTAAAAGAAGATAAAGAGGTACTTTTAAGGGCCCTAAAGAGTGCCTTCTGGGACCCTTTGGAGCTGCCTCCCAGAATTCATGGTACTATAAAAAAGGCCCTGGATCGATTATCCTCTGAGCTGGAGCATTTAAAGACCGAGTTTGCCGGCCTTGATACCGAAGGAGCAGAGCTTACCCGGAAATACGGTACAAAGCTCAAATATCTGCGTGAGGAGATACTGCTTGCCCGGCAGCTCCTTAAGGCCCAGACCGAATTCGGGCAGATTGATCACACATATCTACTTACGGGGTGGATACCGGTTGCACTCTTTGAGGAATTAAAGAAGCGGATACTCAAAGCCACGTCCGGCAATGTCCTGGTGGACCAAGTGGACCCAAAGGACATAAAAGAAGTCCGGTCCGGCATCCTTAAGATACCGATACTCTTCAATAACCCAATGCTTATCCGCCCCTTTGAACGGTTGACCACCCTGTACGGCACCCCTTCCTATGAAGAGCTGGAGCCAACGGTCTTTCTTGCAGTGAGTTTTCTTCTCCTCTTCGGGATGATGTTCGGAGACATGGGGCACGGGGCCATACTCTGTGGTATAGGCTACTATGTATTCAGAAAGATGTATCGTTACATAGATTATGGAATTATACTTATGGAGTGTGGGGTGTCGTCTATGATTTTCGGTCTCCTTTACGGCAGTATTTTTGGTCTGGAAGACCTGGTTCCAGCGCTCTGGATGCACCCCATGGAGGAAATCAACCTTTTTATGGTAATGTCGGCCTTTTTCGGTGTCGGTGTTATCAGCCTGGGGCTAATCCTTAATCTTTTAAACGTCATCCGTCAGCACCGTTATGGAGAACTCCTCTCGACATCCGGTCTGGCTGGTGCCTTGCTTTATTGGCTTGGTGTCGGCCTTGTTGCGCGTTACCTCCTGTCAGGAGAGCTTAGTCCCTTTGAACTGATGTGTGCCATGGTGGCAGCAGGAGCGCTGATCATCCTGATGATCCTCCAGCGGCCGGTCAGTGCAGTGCTGGCACAGCGCCGTATTGGAAAAAAGGGGGGACGTATCCCGCCAGGCCTTGGGGGCACGATTCTGGAATCATTTATAGAGGTCTTTGATGACCTCTTGAGATATCTGACCAATACCGTTTCCTTTGTCCGTGTTGCAGCTTTTGCACTTACCCATGCAGGCCTCTTTATAGCGGTCTTTTCCCTGGCCGATATGGTAAGGGGCGTCCATGGCGGAGGGCTCTTGTACTGGGTGACCTTGATAATCGGCAATGTGTTCATAATAGCTCTTGAAGGCATGGTAGTATCCATACAGACAATACGACTTGAGTACTATGAATTTTTCAGCAAGTTTTTCCGGGGAGGGGGAAAACCTTTTCAGCCCCTCATCGAGGAAGAATGATGAATTGTGGAAGAAAATAAAGATTTATACATTAATTCAGCATTCAAAATTCAGCATTCAAAATTTCCAGATTAGGAGGCATCTGCCAATGAAGATTAAAAGGCCTTTGTGTTGGATATCAGGCTGGCTTTTGACCTTACTTCCGTGCATTGTCTGGGCACAGGAGGCCGCAACCGGGGCCGGAGCATCTGCAGATGCGACAAAATGGGGATATATCTCTGCTGCCCTGGCTGTTGGGGCCTCATCAATCGCTGCCGGTATTGCCGTGGCAATAGTGGGGGCTGCCGCAATGGGGGCTATCAGTGAAAGGCCTGAGATGGCAGGCCGTGCCTTGATTTTCGTGGGCCTGGCAGAGGGAATAGCAATTTATGGACTTATTGTAGCTATTATGATCCTGGGGAAATTGTGAGAGCTCGGGGGATATGCACATCCTGGTCATAGCAGATCATCTGACATGCATGGCCTTTTCCCTGGGAGGCATAAGTACACGAACGGTCAAGACCAGGGAGGATGCCGTGGCTGCCATGGAGTCTGCACAAAACAGCCATGATATCGGACTGGTGTTGATCACCGAAAGGATAGCCGACTCGATTCGGTCAAAGGTAGATGAAATGGTTTTTGAAGTCCATAAGCCGTTGGTGGTAGAAATCCCCGATACTGAAGGCCCTCTGCCGGACCGACGTTCTACAGGGGAACTTATGGTTTCATTAATGAGGACTTAAAGGAGAAACGTCGTGCCGCTACCTGATCAGGTATCGCTGCTATGCAGGGCAATTAGAGAAAAGGGGCGGAAAGAGACCGGGGAGATCCTCTCCAGGGCCAGAGAACAGGCAGATCGCATCTTACAGGAAGCCAGTGAGAATACCCAAAGGAATCTCGAAGAACGTATATCTCAAAAGCGCCAATCTGCATATCAACAAGCCCAACATGTCGTCAGCGCTGCAGAGCTGGAAACCGGACAACAGGTAATGGTTACAAGGCAGGCACTCCTGAGAGAGATGTTCGATGAGGCGGGAAACAGGCTTTCAGTCCTTCGGGATGAGCCAGAGTATCCCAACATGTTGAGGCTTCTTGCGATCCATGCTGTCTCAAGCCTGCCAGAAGAACATTGCTGGATTCAGGTGAGAAAAAACGATCAGGGGCTGTTTTCTCAAGACATGCTTATGGATATATCAAAAGAGACCGGACAGACTGTAGAACTCCTTCCTGAACCGGCAGACATCAACGGGGGATGCATTGCCTTTAGCGCTAATAAAAAGATCCTTGTTGATTTCTCCTTTGATGTCTTGCTTAAAAGGGCGGAGCCCAGGCTTAAGGAGCTGATGGCTAACATACAGAAATAGCTGGTGAATGTTCGGTATTGGGTATGGATTGCTATTGCTAGGCATAATAGGCAAATTATTGCTTTTGTAATTGGAGATAGGAGCAAGGAAAGTTGTGAAAAATTATGGAAACGCATTCCTTTTCTTGAACTTTTCCATTTTTATATTGTTCAATTGATTTCGCTAGATGAGCAGCGTTAGCGGGCGACCTGAGAAGATGGATTGTCTCCATATAACTATTGAAGGTGTCTAAAGACATGACCACCGCATTTTCTGAGTCCCGCCGAGTGATTATAGTGTAGTCAGCATCATCAACGACTTGATCTAAAACGTATTTTAAATTGTTTCTGGTGTCACTAAAGTTGACAACTCGCATAATATCCTCCTTACTGCGCTGTTTAATAAATATACCAGATTTATTTTGACTTGTACAATATTTTGTGCAAGTTGCGGAGAAACTTTAGAATCGAACCTGAAATTAAAAGAAAAGGGGCAGACTGATGCACAGCAAAAACAAGCCAATGAAGCCATCTATATTTATTACGAATTAATCAGATC
>JAYEFH010000031.1:0-5405 GCA_034658555.1 Thermodesulfobacteriota bacterium
TAAGTTTACGCAGCAGATCGATTGCAACCATCCCCTTCCAGGAAAGGGTTCTCCATGTTACCGTATGGTTGGGTGAGATACTTGAATAGTTATCTTCATTACTGGGGCTAACGATCATCACATCCTCAAATCCTAAGCGCTCGAATATGATCTCCTGCATTTTGCTATAACCCCCAAACCGACAGGGGCCGTTATGGGCAGGCATAAAAAAGGCCGATTTGGATGGGTCAATATCAGGCTGATAAAGTTTTTTCAGGAAACTACCAGTAGTGCAGATAAATGGAAAGCATTCCTGCCCGTTTGTATTTTGTCTGCCGTATTCCATAGATTCTTCATCCGGCATTGGCAAAAGCTCTGCTTTGAGATCAACATTTCGACAGGCTGCCACCATAGCATGCACAATATCATTGGCATAGGGGAAATAAATTGTTCTTTCAGTTACTGGAAGAGGTTTTTCACCCTGGAGCAATTCAGATTTTTCTTTCTTAGGGATTTTTCCAAGATAGCCATCCAGACTGTCTAAAAATGCCTCTATTCGGGTTATCATACCTGCATTAGCACTATGTTCATCCACTTCCAGGTGGAGGAAGGGCTTACCTTTCATCTCTCTTCTTATATAATGCCTGAGAAATGAATCAGGGCCACAGCGAAAATTACCCAGAAAAACTGCATTCAACTTATCATTCTTACTAATCTGCCTGACCGCCCGAAGTATTTTATCCCCATTAGGCCAGTACATCATTGGATAAAAATCAAAAATATTCTCCTCTTCAATTGGCAGAAAATCCAGGGGAACAGGCATCACATCCACCCCGATTAGTTTTTCAACCAGATTGAGGTTAAGGGCCGGGTCACTGGTATTGTAAGGCCTGCCCAAAACAATAAATACTTTCTTATCAACCGGCAGATTAGCCATCACCTCTGTGCCCCTCTCTCTGATTCTCTTTTCGAAATCTCTCTGAGCCTGTTGCGCTTTTATAGTAGCCGCAAGAGCTCTCTTTTTCGAAACACCGAACGTATCTCTGGCAAATTCAATAAACTCCTTCTGAAAAGCTGTTTCGAAATGCCTCAGATGGAAGGTTGGAATAAGCAGTTTCTCATTAAACTCGGAATCCCGGTAGGCAGCTCTCACCATAAAAGGGTGCGACTGGATCCATGGGCAATTGCAATTATTTGTAGGATTACTTTCCTCGGCCTCCGCATTTACAACAAATGGAAGAAAAATATGATCCACCTTTTTATTCAGCAGATCATCCACATGGCCGAATATCATTTCAATTGGCAGGCATGTTTCGGCAGTCATCAGGTCGATCGACCGGGTTAGTGTTTTTTTGCTCGATGGAGCAGAAAGAACAACCTCAAGACCAATATCTTCAAGCAGTGTACGCCAGAATGGGAACTGCTGGTAGAAATTTGTTAATTCCCTGGGGATACCAATAGTTGGCTTGCCGGATTTCTTATTTGGCTTATATCCTTCAAGCAGCATCCTGGTCCGCTCCTTAAACAGATTGGGTATATCTTTCCCGACACCCTTTCGGTCCTCGATCTCATACCGGTCGCAAATTCCACCATAATACAGAGGATCCATGCCTTCCACGCTCACTTTACGGATCTCACAGTGATTAGCACAATGTTCGCAAATAAAAGTCTCTGTTTTATAATTTATTTCACTTAACTGAAATCCCCGAAAACGGCTTTTCTGACCGGGTTTCATATGGTTCCTGGCAAGCATAGCAGCCCCAATAGCACCGGTAATATCGAAATGCGGCGGAATATGAATCTTTTGGCCGGCAATCTTTTCAAAAGCTGCCACTACCGCTCTGTTGTTTGTAACTCCTCCCTGATAATAAATCTTTTTACCTATCGGTTTATCACTTACTACCCTGTTCAGGTAATTTTGGACAGTTGAATATGCAAGCCCGGCAATAAGGTTTTCCTTTCCCTCTCCTTTTTGTTGGAGGGAGTTCAGATCGCTCTCCATAAATACGGTGCAGCGATCGCCTAGCTTGGAAGGGTTTTCAGCCGAAAAAGCAAGGGATTCGAATTCTTTCTTAATATTGAGATCAAGTTTCTCCGCTTGCTCTTCCAGGAAAGATCCAGTACCGGCAGCACAGACCTTATTCATCTCAAAATCAACAATCACCCCATTCTCAATAGAAATATATTTTGAATCTTGTCCACCAATCTCGAAGATTGTATCTACATCAGGGTCGCTTGCAATTGTTGCTGTAGCCTGGGCAGTAATTTCGTTTTTTATAATATCGGCTCCGATAAAGTCGCCTGTTAAATATCTTCCTGACCCGGTTGAACCGGCTGCCTTAACTATAATTCTGTTGCCAATTTCTTCCTCTATTTCTTTGAGCCCCTGCTTTATTGCTTCAATAGGCTTGCTGGCTGTTGGAAGATATCTTCGGGCAACCACCTGGTTGTCATCGGTGAGAAGAACCAGATTAGTACTAAGGGATCCAACATCCACACCCAGACTTACCTCCACAGGAGACTCGCTCTTGGGAAGGGCCATTATTTCTTTGTTAATATTGGATATGGTTGGGAAGAGTTTATCCAGTGAAGCTTCAGATCCTTTTTCATAACCTGCTAAATATTCCTGTAGGGCTTCAAGACCATGAAAATCCTCAATGCCGCCATTTTTTTGATCCTCAGCATACCATAGTGCTCCGATTGCCCCCATGGAAGCAAAATGCTTTGGTACAACCAATTCCGCGTCTTTGAGTTCCAGTACCTCACGAAATGCCCGGATCATCCCTGAATTAGCAGCCACTCCACCCTGAAAAATTACCTGAGGAACAATTGGTTTTCCACGACCAAGTGTGCTTTTAAGGTTGCGGGCCATAGCAAAACATAAACCGGCAATAATATCATGAACCGGTGTGGCTATCTGCTGCAGATGGATCATATCACTTTTAGCAAAAACGCTGCAGCGTCCTGCTATGCGTGGGGGATTTTTCGACCTTAGGGCCATCTCCCCAAATTCCTTATCAATATTTACGCCGATCCTTTTGGCCTGTTGATCCAGAAAAGAGCCTGTCCCAGCAGCACATAAACTGTTCATGGAAAAATCTGAAAGAACAGATTTTTCTGAAACCCGGCCATTATCCATAAAAATGAGCTTGCTGTCTTCTCCCCCTATCTCGATAATGGTATGTGCTTCGGGATGTAATTCGGAAACCGATCGGGATTGGGCAATAATCTCATTTACATGAAGTCCACCCAGCAACTCAGCAGCTTTCTTCCCTCCAACACCGGTAAAAGCAATCCCGGAGATCTTATCATTTTTGTGAAATTCGAGGATTCCTCCCAGTCTTTCTTCCAGTTTGTGAAATGGACGGCCGTGACAGTAATCATAGTATTCCTCAATGATATGGTTCTGTTCATCAAGAACAACTGTATTTACAGAAATAGAACCAATATCTATCCCGATCTTATAGGCCATAATACTACCTGATTTAGTTGAAAATATAAAAATGCATAAAATCAGCCCTTTCTCCAAATCCCCCATTCCCCATCTCAGGGCAAACGCATGAAAAGACTTTATGTCTCCATTTTGATTTTGGGTATTTTTTCTTCTCGGTTTCCTATAAGGAGGGTTGCATAGGTAACCTACTATCAGGAACAGGCTGATAATGTTGATACAATGTAGTATTGTAGTTATTAATTAAGCTTTCATATTTTTCATGATGTTTAATGCAAAATTGTCATTCCATCCACACATTTTTCTTTTGTTTTTGAAGCTCGTTTTCACGGTATTATCCTGTTTTATAGCATTGTATGCTATTTTTCTGATTGTTGTTAAATTTTCAGCTCCGTTTCCTGTTCTAACCCTGCAGTAATCTTCTTTAAATATTACGTCCAATATCCAATGGAGCTTATTTTCAATAAACCAATGTTTTCGTACCGCTTTGTTGATAAAGGCTGCATTGCCTGACATGGACGATATATAATAGCGTTCTTCTTTGGTTTCTTTCCCACTGGCCTGATGCCGTACAGTGGCAGTGATTTTTGCAATACTCTGTACACCTTTCCATTTGTGGATTTCATATAGCCAACTCAGGTTATTTATGGTAATGCACTCTCTCTCTTCAATACGTCCATGATCTTTTTCTATTTGTGTGTCTTTCTGATAAGTATAGTGGTCAAATTCAGGGGTTTTAATTTTCTCAAATAAATCAATCACCTCCGTCTGCAGGTTTTTCTGGTTGGCTTTTAAAGCCAGGATATAATCAGCATTCCTGGCAATTATCTTTTTAGCTATATCCCTCTGGCATCCCATGGCATCAATGGTAATAACAGCTCCTTCAATTAATAACATATTTAACAATGCGGGGATAGCAGTAATCTCATTCGACTTCTCATAACACTTTTGCTGTCCCAGCACCAAACCATACTGCGATGATAGTGCACTAACCATATGTATTGCTTTCTTCCCGGTGCTATTATCTCTGGAATTACATACTGTTTTTCCGTCAACGCTAATGACGTCTTTGTCCGATTCTTCGGTTTCAGAGGCAGGGCTTTTAATGCCAGACCTGACATCATTTGCCCAGTCAACAAATGATTGCTGAAATTGCCCCGCATCTATCAGGCATATGATACGGTTAAATGTGTCATGTGAAGGTATTCCTGCAGGCAGCCTCAGGAATGAACAGAGCCAATCGTGCTTTATTTTGCCATATCTTTCGATTTCATGAAAATCATCAGCCCCTGCAATGACTGCCAGGACGGTTATGAATAAGACCTCGCTTAACAGGTGATCTATTTTATGTGCCTGTCTTGGATCATCAATATGTGCAAAGTATTCGTTAAAAACATCATAGACAGCTTTATCCTTAGTCGTTTTCATAACAAAATAATTAATTATTATGTATTATAATACTTGACTAATATAAATAATTATTAGCTTTGTCTAGAACTTTAAATAAAGAACTTGTGAACAAAGTTAAACTTGGTCGACCTGTTGATATTACTGGCATAAACATCAGAGAAATAGAAGAATGGATACAAGCAAATAAATTGGCACGCAAAATATTAATTTGTCAATCATTTATATCGCTTAGTAAAGGTGCGCCAATGAATGAAGTCTGTACTGTTCTTGGGGTAACAAGAGAAAGTGTCCGCTTATGGAAAGAGCAACTTCGAAAGCAAGGCTTACAGGGTCTGATAAAAGAAAAAAAAGTAGGCAAGAGATCCAAACTCAACGCCGAAAAAGAAAAAGTATTAAAAAATATTGTAAGGCGATCCCCCAAAGGACAAGGATATAAAACCAACAAATGGACAGGGTTATTAGTCCAGGATGTAGTTCTAAGAAAATGGGAATTCAAGATAAGTTTAAGAACAGCCCAACTTTGGTTGTCTAAAACCCGTTAATTATTTTTCATGCGTTTGCCCTG
>JAYEFH010000032.1:0-5389 GCA_034658555.1 Thermodesulfobacteriota bacterium
CTTTGCAGCCTTTTCAGACGGAAACTGGCGCATTGCTTGATCATGGCCAGAAAGGTTGGAAGCTTGGGTGTCCTCTCCTGAAACTGGTCGAAGACAGGCGCTTTGGTAATACTCCTTATGTTGATATAGTGACATTTCGTTTTTAGGATGACGAATTGTCCTGGAACATGATGATAGCTTCTCAATATTTTTCGGGTAAGAACGACAATTTGTTATTTCAGATCTTTGTTTGATAAGACTTTCATAAAATTCGAAAATTATTCGGGAAACATTTAAGAAGTATGCTAAGTATGATTGCGCTGAAAAAAGTCTATTTTGAGGCGCCATTCTGAAATAGCTATATAAGTTTCGTATGAGTAACTTATATATTACAAATATGTTTATGTTATAGCTTTAGATCGACTCCGACTTTTTGCAGGGTAATCAAGTATGATTACGCTGAAAAAAGTACTTTTTAGCCATCGTCCAGGAATAGCTATATATGTTTCGAATGCGTTAATTTTTTATTATGCCTTTAGTTTGCCGAAGACATTTTGCAGTGTAATAAAGTATGAATTTAATCTGGAGAAAGAACTTAACAGAAAAGAACTATGGATGCTTCGTGGATAAGGAAATCCTTAGCCTCATTTTTACTAAGATCGTTGTTTTTTAGCCATTGGCTATTACAATTCATATTTGTTAAAATTCGATGGCAACAATCGGTAATCGTTGCAATCAAGCATTTATTTCCGTTCAGGCAGCATTTAGATACTCAACAATATATGGGACATCGAGTTATGAAAAACAATAAATATTATGTCGATATTCAGTCTTTTATGCGTTGTTTCCAAAATTGGGCATGTCAAAAACCAATATATATTTCGTTTATCTTGGCCGCTGCCATTTTATTTTTCGCCTCCTTTTCTTACGGTAAAATCCTTAATGATCTTGTCAGTTATCGCTATATTTTAGGAAACGTAAAAAATGGGTGTGGTGAAGGTGTTTCAGACTGTTTGGTTGTTTTTCACGGTGCAGGCAGTGCCAATGAAGAAAATTATATTGAAGATATTAAAATTCTCACGAACCAGGGCTTTGGAAGTCTTCCATCCACATGGGGGCTAATATCTGTTGCAACGGACTCCAAAACTTACACTAAGCGGGAGATCAATGAGGCCGCCGATCTTGTCCAAGAACTGTCGGACAGGTTCAAGAATCACAATCTTCATATTATCAGCATGAGCGATGGTGTTCGAGTTGCACGGAATATTCAGGATGAGTTACCAGCAGACATGGGAATATATGTAGAGATCGATCCTTTCTCAACAAAACCCATCTCGCCACCTTCCCCAACAATAGATTACACGCTATTCGTAACCTATTTTGCTAATTACATAGACAGTAACGGAAAACGCATGTTCCACAGCGGGCCTCCCTTTGAAGATAGGCGTGTTGCATTTCCATTTTACCCTATTTCTCGGATATCCGTGAAGGCATCGCTATTTTCGTGGAAGGAAATTTTTGATGCCCACAATTTAGTGCTTGGAAATAGCAGGGATCTGGCAAGGAAGGTAATATTAAGTTTTGCAACTGGTGGTCCTTCAAGTGCAATATCTGAAGCGAGCAAACAGGAATCAGGCAATAAAATCCGAAGTTATTGGACTGAAGAAAGCAGCGTAAAGCCTCATGGTCAGACACTCACTGAGGCACGTACGATCGCCCATCTTGTTCCTGATGCGAAAAAAGTTGTGGTTTTTGGTGCAAGTTCTGCGGCTGATGTTACATACAGGGAGATAAAAAGCAGGTTAGGTACGGAAAACGTAAAACGGATACATTCCGAACCGGAGGAGCATGAACAACAGAGAATAGCCAGAAAATTCGGTGCAGATGCCATATTAGGCGTCAGATCTCATAGTAACAAGCTTAGTGCCTCTACAGAAGTTGACAGTGTTTTGGAAAATGGTTTGGACAAGGATATCGAACGGCTGGATAATGGCGTTTATGATTTGAATCAGAAAGTTGTTGCTATGAAGAAGAACCTGAGCGTTGAAAAACTCAGGGCATCAAAAGACTCAGGACAAATAGAATCGGGAGGGGTCTACATTGAACCAGATCCGAAGTTTGCTGACAGAACCAATGTTCTTGCCCAAGCACAAGAATATGTTCTTTCAGATGCTGAAGCTGCTCTTTTGGCTGAAGCAGCATATAGCGGAAAACCTCCCGCAGGTTGGGAACTTGAAGAGGTTCCAATCGATGAATATGGTTTGAAAAGCTGTATTTTTTCAAAAGACCTTGGCAATGGAAAACATTTCAGGGTAATGGGGTTTGCTGGGACAAGACCAAATATAAGTCTCAAACAATCTGCTAGTGATTTCGTATTCGATGCTACAGGACTTGGTTCATATTATAATTCTGCCATAACAAGGGCCTTAAATCTTATGGTATTGTCAGGGAAAATTGATGGTTTTGTTGGCCATTCTTTAGGCGGATCTATTGTTCAAGTATGTTCTGTTACTTTCAAAATACCTGGATGGGCTTTTAATTCAAAGCCTGTTGAGAAATTTGTGGTTAATGTGTTAGAAAAGGAAGTGGCCGACAATATCAAATGGGCCAAGGATGGCGGGGTTAGGTTGGTCAATTCACAACGAGATCCTATTCATAAAACCGGAACAATGCCTCGACGCTGTCATTTAGGGAAAACCGTTGGCATTTATGATCATCCGTTTGATGAGTCTGAGACAATTTATAAACGGGCAATGGAGTATACCAAGAATCCGATTGCTAAAGTAATGCTGTTTCTTGACATGAAGATACAAGATTTCTCGAATGTTGAAACTGGTCCGATACCTGATGGGACGTTGTTTATTGGTCGATATGGTTTGTACAAATTGGGCAAGTATTTCGGCGACTATCATAGTATGAGTAATTTAGTAGCATCTATCAAAAGAAAGAGATTAATATATAGTTCTGAGAAAGAAGAAGCTGATGATAGTGATAATTCAACATTAGAGCTTGAAGAGCCTGAACCTATTGACTGTTGGTGGTGTAATGGAGGAGGTGGCGATGACGGAGGTAATGGGGGTAATGGAGGTAACGGAGGTAATGGTGGTGGTGGTTCACCACCACCACCTCCTCCTGGAGGAATTCTGTTTTGTCCCAAGTTGATCGTTATGATGGATCATGAAGGCAAAATTCAGGATACCTCAAAGAGAATCTTGTCATCGCTGAAGGCGAATGGAAGTGGTACGATTTTTGTTGATGGCAAGAAAGTCATCGCCGTGGCCGCTCCTCATTCGAAGCATCTTCGCCGTTTGCGGTCCGGCTGGTTCAGGTTTCTGCTTCATGATGCCGTCATGTTTTCCGAACCGGAAAGTGGAAAGTTCATCGACATGCTTCTCGTTGGGCGATACTATCATTCAGGAATCAATGCTTGTTCACCACTAGGAAGAGGGTGGGAGATTTTGCCCTATGCCTTGGAGCTTCGTTCCGGTTCGCCGCCGCCTGGCAAACTGGTTTTCCACGACAGGGAAAACGGATTTGAATCTACGTATATCAGGTCTGGGAAGAAAGGCGGTTGGCTGAAAAACGATAGGGTGTTGTTTCGCAACAAAGAACTTCCGGAAAGACCGATACATTACCATCGAAAGTCGAATGAGTATGTCATATTTGGGAAAAATAGATCCCGCCTTGTGTTCGATTTCTCAGGACGTTTGATCTATCAGAGTGATTCATTTGGGCAAATCGTAAAGTACGCTTACCATGAAAAAGGCTTGGCTTCAATTTTAACTAATCACCTTTCGGTTCATTTCATTTATGAAAACGGTCGTATTGTAAGGGCTGCGCTCAGTGATGGCCGTCAACTGATTTACCAATACGACCCGAACGGACTTCTGAAACGGGTTATGGGTTCGATAGCGGAAGATCTTATCTGCGAATACGATAACGAGGGTCGGTTGAGTTCGTTTGTTGTGGAAGTCGAAGAGGGCAATCTCCAAAGACTCTTTCTACAAGAATACGATTCGTTTGGACGGATCGTATCTTTTCGGAGCGAGGAGGGACACTATAGTATAAAATATGACGATTCGTGCGGTGTCATGAAGTTGATCGACGGCAATGGCGCGCAGTGGTTGCGACAATACAATGCTTTCAACCAATTGGTGGCTTTCAACCTAGGTGGTGATGAATATTTTCTTGTAACCTACGCGCCTTCCGGGGACGTTTCACAAATTGCTAAAGCTCGACTGCTTCAAGCGGAAACTGGCTCTAATGTGCCAAAATACAAAATCCAGGAAGTTCCATACGAGAAAAGCCCAAATTAAGGGGAAAAAGGAGCATGTAGAACAGGTAGTGCTGTTACCACCGGTCAAGAACTGCCCCAAAAACACTGGTTGAAAGTAGGCCATTGTCTGTTTGGAGGAAAAAGGACGGGATTTGGGGATTTGTGTCCCGGTAGGAATGCCGGTTACCCGGCACCCCCCGCACAGTGATGTGGTCAAGTAAAAACGGACACCCAGTTAAGCAACTTTAGCCAGGGTGAATTTCCTTTCAAAACTATTTGGGTTTTTCGTCAGTAATGCCACGGATTCAATATGCCAGGTGTGGGGAAACATATCCACGGGCTGAATTTTTTCGATTTTGTAACCATGTGCCACAAGCTGTTCAATATCCCGGGCTTGAGTGGATGGATTGCAGGAAACATAAATAATCTTTGAAGCGCCCAAGTTCACCATCTCCTTGAGAAATTTCGGATGGATTCCAGCTCTCGGCGGATCAATCACAACAATAT
Organism: Thermodesulfobacteriota bacterium; assembly: GCA_034658555.1. Lineage (GTDB taxonomy): Bacteria > Desulfobacterota > Dissulfuribacteria > Dissulfuribacterales > UBA3076 > UBA3076. The sequence continues at coordinate 4,763 of JAYEFH010000032.1, forward strand.
CGGGTGGCGGTAAGGACTGAATCAATTCCTGATTCGTTTGGAGAAATTTATCTAAATTTGCTTCAAAAAATTCGCAGTTATTAATATTATTTTTTTGTGTATTTTCATTAGCATTTTTTACTGCTGCAGAAACAACTTCAAAGCCATAGACCTTTTTAGCAACATCTGCCAGGAACAAGGCAATTGACCCTGTTCCTGAATAAAAGTCCCAAATAACAGGTTTATCCGTTTCCCCGGCGAAATCTCTGACAACACCATACAATCGTTCCGCGCCTTTTGTATTTGTCTGGAAAAATGCATTGGCAGAAATTTCATACTGAATACCGCCGATTGTATCGTGAATAACAGAATTGCCGTAAAGTAGAATTTCTTTGCCGCCATGGGAAGTTTGACCCTTTGATTTTGTAATATTATTTACTACGGAAGTAATTTCCGGATAATGTGCAGTCAGATCATCAATCAAAGGTTTTAATATTTCTTTTCCATTCTCTCGAGTAATGAAATTGATCATTATCTCATTGGTATAAGCTCCTTTGCGGATCATAATGTTGCGAAGAAATCCCGTGTGATGTCTTGGATTATCCAAAGTGATTTTATTTTCCCGCATCCATTTACGGATATCCGCAA
>JAYEFH010000033.1:0-5377 GCA_034658555.1 Thermodesulfobacteriota bacterium
TCTCGGCCAGATCGATCAGGAACGTCTCAAGGCTGAAGGGCCGCCTGTCGGCAGTCTCACCCGTAAGGGGTTCGATGCACGGGGTGCGAAATCCGGTAAATCTCAAGGCCGGGGCATGGGGATTTATCCAGCCGTAATGGCCTTCGGGATAGGTCACATCCGGCACGATATAGTCTGCAAAGATGTTGGACTCGCTGACGCCTGTGTCTATAGACACATAGAGCGGGACCTTGTCAGTGTCCTTGAGCGTTTCTTTGAACCGGTATCCTCCAGGTGTGGAGTAGATCGGATTATAGAAATAGTGAAAGAGCACCTGACACCGGTAGGGGTACTGCTGATCAATGCCGCTCATGGTCTCGACGCTGAGCCCACCTCTGGTAAAGGTGAACCACGGGCGCCTTGACGGGTATCCACTTCCAGTGGCAGCCTTCTTTCTCCTGTACTCGCTGCTCTTCTCGTAGGCGGACTTTTCCCGCGAGATCATGACCCCCTTCGGTTTGCGTTTTCCGGGAAAATTCTTGAGGTCGTAAAGGCCTTTTTCCCACTTGGCGACGCCTCCTCCCGAGGTCAAGTATCCGCCTCTTGACTCAACGCTGCCCACGAGTACGTTCAGCACGGCCACCGCGTAAGCGGCATAGGTACCGCTTACGTAGTTTCCGGCCCCGTGATACTGGCAGACCGCCGCCCTTATACCGTGGGAAGAAAATTCGCTGGCGGTCTTTTCGATCTGGGCCCTAGGCACACCGGAAAAGGCGGCGTACTCGTCAAGTGAATGTTCCATGATCCCTTGCTTCATGGCCCGGAAGACGGTCTTTACATTGATCTCTTTTCCGGCGGTGTCCCTGACGCGGGTTTCTTTATCCAGGATGGCCTCCTTGACCAAATCAAAGGCCAAGGGGGAGCCGTCTTCGGCCGAAAGGACCACATAGGCCTCCTTCCGTTTCTTGGGAGCACCGGGGTCAAGATCCCCAATCCGCAGGAATCTCCTGTGGTTTGCATGGGAAGTGTCCTCAATCACCAGGTGAGTGGCATTGGAGTAGCACGTGTGCCCCAGATCCAGGGCGGCCTTGGGGTTGGGGGCGGCCAGATACACCCTGTTGTATTTTCTGTTTTCAATCATCCAGCGGATCATGCCCATGGCAAAGGCCCCATCCTGGCCCGGCTTGATGGGGATCCAGTCCTCGGCATGGGCTGATGCGTTCTGGGCTCTTGGGTCGACTATTGAAAATTTTACTTCTCCCCGCGAGTTTCTCCTGGCAACAGCCGCGCCGTAAGTGTTCACCCCGGGCTGGAGGGCCTCATAGATGTTGGCCCCAAACACCAGAATATATTCAGCCTCCCAGGGATCGGCTTTGAGCTCCCACTGTTTCTTTTCCGTAAGGGTATAGTTACCCATCCTGAAGCCGATTCCGCATATGTCGGTATGCCCGATCCGGTTCTTTGAACCAAAGGCCTCTTTTACGAAACGGTTTATGACCGCCTTTCTTCCAGTCTGAAGCCTTCCGGTCATGAAGACAAAGCCATTTCTCTTCGGACCGAGTTCAGGGGCTTCGGGATCAATGGGGTCGTCGCTGTCCAGATCTTTCAGCCCGGGCACCTCCCGGTCTTCACCGATATGGGCAAACAGTCTTCCTCCCTCTGCGATCTCCCTGATCATCTGGTCCCATTCAACAGGTTGAAACTTTCCAGTGCCGCGCTCTCCAGCCCTTTTGAGGGGTTTTATCACCCGGTACGGGTTGTATACATAGTTCGGGGCATCATGAGCCTTTCCGCAGACAGGGCTTGATAGACCAAGGGTCTCTTCCACAGGGGTCTTGTAATCAATGGGATGGCCAAGGCTGTTGTAGGGATGATATGGATTGCCTGAGTATTTTAACAATCTGCCGCCTCTTACCACTGCCCTGTTTCCGCATCTGGCGTTACAGCCAAGACAGACAGAATGGACCACCTTCACGTCTCCGTCCAACCGGATCGGGTCTGGATTCTGAAAACTTCGCGGATCGGCCCATCCGGTCTTTTCTCCTGCCGCCTTTCCCGGGCCAAGGGCCAGAAGCCCGGCTGTCGCCGCAGTTCCCTTCAGAATCCTGCGCCGGGTAGCGGATGTATCCACGCCTTCCATTTTGCGTTTTTTCCTGTCTTTCATAATACGCCCCCATTGCCGTGCCTGGAGCCCACATATGTCACCCTGGGTCTTGTATTTAGCTCGGGCTTTCGGACTATAAGCTGTGCAACCTTAAGGTATTCGGCGAACTCTCCGCTTGGGGCGTTTATGTCACCAAACAGCCTTGCCCTGGATGGACAGGCCTCTACGCATGCAGGCTCAAGTCCCTTTTCGAGCCTGGCCAGACAGAAATCGCACTTGTCCGCCTTGTTCCCGTATCTGGAATCCTGAAACCGGGCATCGTAGGGACAGGTGACCACACAGTTTCCGAGGCCCTGGCATTTGTCCCAGTCCGTAACCACTATTCCGCATGCAAGCTTGAATATAGCGCCCGCAGGACAGGCGGCGACACATGGGGGGTTTTCGCACTGGTTGCATTGCACAGGGGTAAAAATTACCCTTGAGTCAGGGTAATGCCCCTCTTCCTTGGTGAGAATCCTGGTGTTGAATTCTCCAGGAGCAGTCCTGTTACGGCCCTTGCAGGCGATCACGCACGACTGGCATCCCGTGCACCGGTTCAGGTCAATAATCATCGCCCATTTCTTGTGTGGCCCGACGGCTTCGGCCTTGTCCTCTCCTGAAAGGCCAGCCGCCGCCATGACGACAAGCCCTCCTTTTTTTAAAAAACTCCTTCTGGTCTCCATGCTCCATACTCCTTCCCTGGATTTGATAAAAAGGCCGCTCCCCTTTCGAGCGATTCGCAACTATGGGGCATTGGGCGCTAATTCTTGCTGGTATGAGAAATGATGTATTTAAAGGTGGCAGGTTCCAGCCAGTCCAGGGTCTCATCCCCTATCTGGGCGAATGGATACATGAGGTAGTTTACCGGCTGGCCGTGTTGCGGCGGATTGAGCGTGAGATCACGGCCGGTGCCCAGTTTCACCCGATATGGATCCACGCCACCCCAGAAGTACTTCCGGTATTCTATGGTCTTGGCGTCTTCCGGTTTGAGATTTTGATCGAGCATTATCTTGCGCACGTCGCTGGGATCCACCACCACCCAACCGTAGCCGGGGAGATAGAACTCAGCCCAGCAGTGCTGGCTTTTGGTAATATCGGTAACTCCATTTTTCCCCTGACGGATACCGAAAATCTCTCTGGCCGGTACGCCGGACGCCCTTGCAAGAGCGACAAAAACTGAGTGAATGTCCACGCATTTTCCCCCTAGTCTATTTAACAGGACGCAGACATCACCGGAACCGCAGCCTCGGATCTTGGGATTCCTGTACATGTTCTTGTATATCCAGTCATAGACGGCCTCTGCCTTTTCGAGGACCGTGCTCTTACCTGTGGTTATATTGTCGGCGAGGGCCTTTACAGGACCTGTAATAGGGCCAAGATCGGTGGGAGCGAGATAGAGCGCATACTCAGTCGGATCCCATGCACCATCTCTAGTGTGCAGACTCTTGTCAAGTCTTTCTTCCCGCAAAACATCAAAGGAAAGCGTAAGCTTTCGACTCGCCGCACCTTTGTCCCAGCGGGAGTATAGCATAGGGGTCTTGTGTATCCGGTCGGTGTACACTGCCGACTCTGCAAAGTCGCCGGTAACTTTCACATTTGTGATGTCCTGGTACCGGTCTGAAACAGGATACGGTATCCAGAGCATTGCCTCCTTATCGCTTTTGTGGGCCGACAGATCAAACTCCATCTTTATGATTCCTGAGCGAGACTCAGCAAACAAGCTTACAGGCAGGGCCAGCAGCAGCATAAAAATACAATATAGCCTTCTCATGGATTTTCCACCTCCTTTTCCGTTTTAAGCTTGAGGTCTATTCGGCTTGAGCGTAATCAGTCTCATATAGGTGCCAAATGTCGAGACATAGGTTGCCTAAACCGTGATAACAGGTCTCAGAGCTTCTCTTAGTTTTTTATATACACGTGTAATTATCATTTACTTCTTTTCTTGATAATTAGCACTGAAGTTCATACTATTATAATATATGAATAGTTCTTCAGCTACATATTTACAAGCGATAACAAATAGAAATATACCAAATGTCTGTTTAAGTATAGGAGCTGAAAGGTGACTTGATATTGTCGCTCCAGTAACAGCTCCTAGTAAGGCCGGAATAAGCAGGCTTTTTAGTGGTATAATATCTAACATTTTTAATCTGCTGTGAATCATACTTGACGAAAACGTAAGAAAAAACATGGTAGTAAGAGATAACTTTATTGCTTCATGTATGTCGAGATCTATTATAATTACATAAAACGGCACAATCAGTAGTCCGCAACCTATGCCTAAAAGCATGGCAATGAACCCAATAATTACACCGAATAACATTATGATCAACGATTCAATTGCAAAAAATATCTCATAGAGATTACCATAAACCAAAGAGACCAAGTCAAACATCTTCAACATTTTTAGACTGATAAGAAGCAAAAAAAGCGAAAAAACAAATTTTAGCCACCTAACTTTCCATTTGCGAAGAGCTTTTCCTCCTAATATTGCTCCGAGTATACACATAGGAATAAACATAAAATAATATCTAAGATCTGGAATATTGGGAAGAAGGACGAAATGGCTGATCGATCCTATGAAGCTAATAGGTATAATGGTTGCCAAAGATGTGCTTGCAGCCTTTTTGAAATCAAACTTGAATAGGGATATCAGTATAGGAACCAACAGAGCTCCTCCACCTATACCAATACCGGCACTAAATAGAGCTACTACAAAACCAAGTGATACTAATCTTAGATCCAATTCATGCTTAATAGATATTGCCATCATTAATGCCGATATACATGCTACAAAATATCTATCGTCGGGCACGTCGCTGCCGCTCCTTTGCCCAACCTACGGGAAACATAGCTATTTGATGTAGGTTGGGCAAGGCGAGACGTGCCTAACGATTGTCTGGTTAACAGAGGGGTTGCGTTAACCGCAACTCCTCTATTTCTGTTCTGAGTTGCTATCTGAGGATGTCAGTTCCACCAGACCTGCGACTGTCCCGAATAGCCCCGCACCAGCCAGCAAATTGCCTCCATGCCGATGCAAGCCAGCAAGCATGGCACGCCTGCTGGACCTTCCTGCATTCATCTTGTGTGGCGTACAGATCTCCTTCAACAGATGCAGGTCTCTGGGATTGCCTATATAGTAGACATTGGGTCCGATATCGACCTCAGTAGATGTCAGCCTGATGGCCCCCTTGTTGTGCACCAGGTCATATACCTTTGACTTCTTGTCGTGCAGATCGCCGAAGACGCGTGCCT
>JAYEFH010000034.1:0-5372 GCA_034658555.1 Thermodesulfobacteriota bacterium
GACCATCAGGCAGACTCACTGTCCTGCCATCGAGTTGCTTAATCAGGTCACTGAGGTCTTTAGCCAGGATGTCGATTACTTTCAGTTCCAGTGCCTCCCTGGCAGAGGCCGAGACACTCTCCCTTACTGCCTTTTCCGCCCACTCTGCGTTTCGCCCACGCTCCGTCGCCACACTCCTGGCCATGGCTGCAAGGTCGTTTTCCGACTTTTGTTTCATGGTCTCGTCTTTTTCCCCGCCGGAGCCTAGATTTACCGGGTGAGCCGCCCCGATATTGGTGCCTGGCGCCATGGCGGCAACATGGGAGGCAATAGTGAGTATGGCACCGGCAGATGCGGCCTGTGCTCCGGAGGGCGTTACATAAACAACTGTTGGAATCCGGGACGCCATTACTTCCTGGACCATATCCCTCAGGGTAGATACAAGGCCGCCCGGAGTATCAAGCTCAATCACCAGGCAGGTAGCCAGGCCCATGTCCGCCTCTCTAAGCGCCCTCTTTAAAAGCTCCGCTGCACCGGGATTTATGCTTCCTTTTAATTTGACCAGATAGATCCTGGAATGGTCTGTTGTATTCTGCGGCTTGTCATTCTGATTATCCCCCCACAAGGAAGGAGCTGACATAGACAAAAATAGCGTAATAAAAAGCAACACGGCCACTTTTAGAAAATGGGTATCAGGCTGGATTTGTTCTATGGCCTTTTGCATTTGGTTTTTAGCAATACTTGGCATACTCTTTTTCCAGTATTTGAAGGTCCTGCCATGCCACACGTTTAAGTTCCCGTTGCCGGCTTCCTTGTGATCTCAGCAGATATGCCGGATGATAGATCGGCATGACCCCGGCATTTCCCAACTGATGGAAGCGGCCACGAAGAGATTTCAAAGGGCCTTTTTCTTTAAGGAGGGTCTGGGCAGCCACCAGTCCCAAAGCAAGTATAAGGGGCGGATCGATGAGCCTCAACTGGTGTCTTAAGAAGAAAGAGCATGCGGCAATTTCTTCATGCCCGGGTGTGCGGTTATGCGGGGGGCGGCACTTGATTACACTGGTAATAAAGACATCCTTTCTGGCAATATTTACGGCATTTAGCATATCTGTAAGGAGTTCCCCTGAAGGGCCCACAAACGGCCGGCCCTGGATGTCTTCTTCCCTGCCTGGGGCCTCTCCTACCAGCACCAGCTTTGCATTTTCAGGTCCTTCTCCAAAGACTATCTTTTGCCGCTTTTTATGCAGCTCGCACCGGTTACAATTCTCAACCATCCTGCGAAGCCCGTCAAGGTCAGTTGGCGCAGGAATTTTATCCTCATAGTCATGGGTGGAAGTCAGTCCTTGCAGAGACATCTTATCTTTGCCACGATGATCCAGGAAGACGGATAATTCAGGGCCATTTGGAATGAACTCAACCCCCAGTTGCTTCTGATAACGAAGCCAGGAAGAAATATCGTTCATGATATGAATAATTTCTTTATTCATAAGCACTAAATCGTCTCGAATTTTAATCCTCTAATCCTTCAATCCCTGACGCCTTCCCGAGAACCAGACCGTTTTGAGAAAACTAAGAATAAAGCCAATACTGCAATCGCACCTACGGCAGAACCCAGGGTATCCGCCACCCAGTCAACCGGATCAGCACATCTATTTGGCACAAAATATTGATGAAGTTCGTCGGCAAGGCCGTATAATGATCCAAGAAAAATGGCCTGACACAGTGCCCCTGCTATAGATACCGCAGAGTTTTGCAGCCTCCACCACATGAGCAATGAGCCTAATGCAACATACTCTAAAAAATGGATAAAATAGTCACTGACCGATATGCTGGGAAGTCGATTCCCCGGGATGGAAGATATCCCGAAGATGACTCCTCCATAGGCTATACATAGGGCTAAACGTAGATTCATGAAACAAGACCCCTTGATTCACTTGACGGTATATATAAAGTAAACTATGGACATCCTACACGACAAGTCAAAAATAGTTTATACTTTGTTGATTTTGTATTTTGGTAGTGAAACTTGAAATTGGAAATTGGAGAAAATACAAAGATGTAGATGTGTTACCTATTTTCGAATTTCCAGTTTTGACAGATATCAGATTTCTTGTCATGTTTTTTACCACGAGTATAATCATGGCATTCCCCATTAAGGAGTGGACAGCTTGAGTGACGAAAGCCTGGTTATTAAACAGCGCCGCGAAAAAGCGGAACAACTTGAAAAAGATAATATATCTCTTTATCCCAACGACGTAAAGACGTCTGAAAGTACGGCGACAATACACAGGTTGTATGATTCATATGATGCAGAGGCCCTGGAAAAGGTGCCGGACAGCTTCAGATTAGCCGGCCGGATAATGAGTCTGCGCCGTTTTGGAAAGGCCGCTTTTTTACATCTGCAGGACAGCTCCGGTCAACTGCAGGTCCATGTTAGAAGGGACATGGTTGGGACCGAAGCCTACAGCCTGTTCAAAAAATTCGACATCGGTGACTTGATTAATGTTAAAGGCAGACTTTTCAGGACCCGTGTGGGCGAACTGACAGTCTCGGCTGAAACCATCGGCCTGACGACCAAGTCCCTGAAGCCCCTTCCTGAGAAATATCACGGAATAAAAGACAAGGAAATCAGGTATCGCCAGCGATACGTCGATCTTATCATGAATCAGGAGGTAAGAGCGGTTTTCAGGACCAGGTCACGTATTGTACAAATATTACGTGAGTATTTTACTTCCCATGGTTTCCTGGAGGTTGAGACCCCAATGATGCAGTCCATCGTTGGTGGCGCAACCGCCCGTCCTTTTACAACCCACCACAATGCCCTTGGTATGGACCTTTATCTGCGGATAGCTCCGGAACTGTATCTGAAGCGGCTTCTCGTAGGTGGCTTTGACAAGGTATTTGAGCTTGGCAGGAATTTCAGGAACGAAGGAATTTCAATACAGCATAATCCGGAATTTACCATGCTGGAATTCTATGAGGCCTATGTCACTTATGAAGATTTGATAACGCTGACAGAGGAACTTTTTTCCCGGATAGCTGAAGAAATAAAGGGCGGAACGGTCTTTTCCTATCAGGGGTGCATGATGAATCTCACGCCGCCCTGGTGCCGAATGACCCTTGAAGAGGCATTAATAGAGATTGGACAGATTCCCCCAAAGGATCTTAAAAACAGAAAAAGCCTTGAGAAAAGGTTAGAGGCCCTTGGTGCTCCCCTGAAGGGCAATGAAAAAACAGGTAAGTTATGGACAAAGCTTTTTGATTTACTGGTAGAGCCCAAGCTCATTCAGCCGACCTTTATAAGCCATTATCCCCTTGATGTTTCACCCCTGGCCAGGGAGAATCAAGAAAATTCTGAGGTTACAGACAGATTTGAACTTTTCATTGGCGGCCGAGAGATCGCGAACTCATTTTCGGAACTCAACGACCCGAGGAAACAGCGTCGGCGTTTTGAAGAACAGATAGCCGGCAGGGGAGATGATGATGAGGTGCCATCTGAACTGGATGAAGACTTTATCAGAGCCCTGGAAGTAGGTATGCCGCCTGCCGCCGGAGAGGGTCTAGGTGTGGATCGCTTGGTAATGCTCTTTACGGATTCCCCTTCTATTCGCGATGTCATCCTGTTCCCGCAGTTGCGTCCGGAGAGTTGAGTTTCAGGATGAATTTCGAATGGTTTATTGCCCGGCGTTATCTCAGGGCAAAACGCAAACAGGCCTTTATTTCCCTTATTACCTTCATATCCATTGCAGGGGTAGCTGTGGGCGTAATGGCTCTGATCGTCGTAATTGCGGTCATGACCGGTTTTGAAAACCACCTCCGCACCAAGATACTTGGCATAAATTCACATATTCTGGTCAAAAATTATGAAGGCGCCTTTGGGAACATGGAGTCAGTGCGGCAAAAGGTGCTCGAAATTACTATTCCTTGTAATGACCATTTGAATGGCCTCTTGAATATGATAAGGGGAAAGGACAGGGCAATCACAGTGACGGCTGCAACTCCCCTTGTCTATGTCCAGGCCCTTTTGAGTTCGGGAAGGGCTGTCAGCGGAGCAGCCATCCGCGGGATAGAGCCGGACTCTGTGGGAGAAGTCTTCAGCATGGGGGAGATTATCTCAGGAGAGGGACTCGGGGCATTTAAAAATTACAATGGTACAGGAATTCCGCCAATACTTCTGGGCAAGGAACTTGCCCGCAACCTGGGAGTTACTGTCGGGCAGCCGATCCAGGTCGTGCTGCCCAGCGGGACTATTACACCGGTGGGGATGCTCCCCAAGATACGTACCTTCCAGGTAACAGGTGTAAACACGACCGGCATGTATGAGTACGATGCATCCCTTGCCTTTATTCCCATTAAGGCGGCCCAACGGCTTCTCGGGTTGGGTGATAAGGTCCATGGCCTGGAGGTAAAGGTTTCGGATATTTATGCTACGAACGGCCTTACAATAGCAATACAAAAAAAACTTGGATTTCCGTTCTGGACAATGGACTGGCAGCAGATGAGCCGTAATCTTTTTTCAGCCCTGAAGCTGGAAAAACTTGCCATGTTTATAATTCTTACCCTGATTGTCCTGGTGGCTGCCTTTAACATTGTGAGTACCCTTATTATGATGGTCATGGAAAAGAATCAGGATATAGCAATACTTAAGACACTGGGCGCAATGGATAAAAATATTTTACGGATTTTTATTTATAATGGATTGCTTGTAGGATTGACTGGGACAGTGCTCGGCATTTTCGGCGGAGTAGGTCTCTGTTGCCTCCTGAGCCGCTATAAGTTCATTAAGATACCAAGTGAGGTGTATTACACCGACACACTTCCCATACTGCTTCACACAAGCGATGTGACCATAATTTCGATCTCCGCCGTTTTAATATGCTTTTTTGCCACCATATATCCAGCCAGACAGGCAGCCAAGGTCAATCCATCCGAGGCTTTGAGAACAGGGTGATTGGGTTAGAATATATATCAGGAGGAATCAAATGAGCACGGAGCAATTGTTACCCGAAGGTGATAGCATCCGAAATGCTGTAAAGTGGATATCAGATATCACCAAGGAGTACCCTGAAAAAAGCCGTAAGGAAATCATACAAGAGGCGGAACTGCGGTTTGATCTTTCCCCAAAGGAATGTGAGTTCCTTTTTAGAAAATTTGTTTGAAATCGGGGGAAAACCGTTCACCGCAAAGTTCTTTCAGCCATTTCTGGCCAGAATCAATTTAACTGTTATGTTTATACCGTTTGGCAATACCTGAGATTACCAAAGTTTTTCCTGATTATAACGGATTTAGGGGAGGCCACAATCCTTGTTATTTCAAGATGTTATGTTCTTATCGAAGGTGCCGAAAATACGAATATAAGCCCAAGTAGATGATGGGTGCAATACAAAAAAGTG
>JAYEFH010000035.1:0-5368 GCA_034658555.1 Thermodesulfobacteriota bacterium
TCCCATAGTAGCGGTTGCACCCATAATATTCCTATTCCTTGGTGATGGATTGGCATCCAGGCTCCTAATAGCGGCAATGATATGTTACTTCCCTGTGCTTCTGAGCTTCATAGGTATATTCGCAAAGCCTGTGGAAGAGGTCGAGCACTTTTTCAGGATAACAGGCAGAATCAACTGGAGGTTGGAGCTTTCCATAAGGACCTTTGAAAACCTAGATAAGATCACAACCGTGATAGTAGGAAGCGGAACAATGGCCCTGGTCGGCACCATAATAGCTGAATTTCTGGCTGCAACTAATGGGATCGGTTATATAATAAGAAAGGCCCTGTACCAGAGTAATCTGGCAAAAATCCTTGTAGCCCTGTTTTTGATAGGCCTTTGTTCCTCCCTGTATTTGTCCCTTATTGAGACAATCGGGGTGTGGGTTAAGGCCAGACTTCATGGGGGAAAAATATGCCTTGCACGTCTTTCAAGATCCTGACAATATGGATGATTTTTCTCTTCTGTTTCATCGGATGTACGTCAAACGAAGCTCCCCAGATTGCAACAAAGGATGATACAATAAAATCCGGGGACAGCAGGCCGGTAGTTTACCGGCTCAAGTGGCTTTATAACACGAGTGTGGCAGGAGAAATTTGGGCCCAGGAATCAGGCATATTCAAGGCCCACGGCCTCACAGTGAATCTTCGCGAAGGCGGTCCGGAACAGGATGCCATAAAGGACCTGGAACTTGGAAGAGCCCATTTTGGAGTGGCCTCGGCAGATCAGGTGATCAGGGCCGCCGCCAAAGGGGCCGATGTGGTAGTACTCGCCCAGATATTCCAGGTCAATCCACTTCAGTGGATCTATGCCAAGGACAAACGGGCCATAGTAAAACCTCAGGACCTGAAAGGTCTTTGTATCGGCGTCACATACGGCGGTAACGACGAGGCCATATTATCGGCCCTTTTGAAAATGTACAAAATCGGCCCGGATGACCTGGAACTCTATGCTGTTCATTACGACTTCAACCCCTTTTGGAAAGGCGAGGTCGAACTCTGGCCGGTATATCGTAATACTCAGGGGATAATCCTCCAGGAAAAAATAGCGCAAGCCGGAAAACAGGCTGGCTTTTTCAACCCCAACACCTTTGGAGTTCGATTCGTGGCTAATTCTCTCATAACCTCAAAAAAAGTCTACAGCGAGCAGCCACAACTGATCCGAGTCTTCACAGAAGCCGTTCTGGAGGGCTGGAGAGATGCAATGGACCCAAAATTGGAGCTCAAGGTGGCCGAAACGATTCACAGGTTTGATCCGGAGACCCCTGTCTCTGTTATACAGCAGCAACTTGCCGAGACCAGGACACTTGTGGTTCCTGAAAGTCCCAAGACCATCGGGACTATCGACACCAAGGCATGGAAACAGACTGCGGATATACTTATGACACAGGGCCTGATCTCCCGGGAGGTAGATATCACCTCTCTGCTGAAAGGACCGGCAGAACTTCCTCCTTGAGCATGCAGCAGGCCAGGCTATGCGGCTGCACTTTCTCGAAGAAACGCCTTCTCCCAGGGACACGGACCTGGGCAGGCTTCAGAAGGCCCTTATTAACGGGCAAAAGCCTTCTCAGAAAGACTTTCAGGGAGACGGCAGCCTCTTTTTGCAATAAGGAGTAGCGACAGATACGGAGGGGCCGAATCTATACCATCCTCCAAATTTCTGACTATCCGTTCTCTATCCAGCCCACATCCACAGACAAGGACCGATCCCATGAGCAAGTCAAGCTGATCAAGGACATCCATTATCTCTTTGTATTCGCGGTACACCTTGAGCATCACCACCCTGTCCGTATGGTCAATCACCTCTCTTAATTTTTTGGCGCCCAGAGCACCTGAAATTACGGTAAAGGATTCCTCTGCTTCGGCCAGAATTTCTCCTGCAGCGGCCGCAGCAGCATGGTAGGATGTAATGCCCGGAACGATCTCTATGGAGGTATCGGGTGCTATTCCCTTTATGGTTCGCATCAGGTAACCAAAGGTGCTGTAAGTCATAGGATCGCCGATGGTGACAAAGGCCGCATCTTTTCCCTTCCTTAAGGTGTAGACCACCGTACGTGCGTTTTCCTCCCATGCGGTCCGGAGTTTTTCCGTGCCGCGGGTCATGGGAAAGCCCAAACGAACAAGGGGCGTTCCCTCTTTGATGTAGGTGGATGCGATCTCCTCGGCCAGTGAATAACTGTTCTTGGTGGAGGTTGCCGCAAATACGACATCTACCTGCTTTAGAATCTTCGCTGCCTTCAGAGTGATAAGGTCAGGGTCTCCAGGGCCGACGCCTATCCCAAAAAGGATGCCGTTGTTCATTCGTTTGTTCCTTTTAAATTGAACTTCTTAGGGTAAAGGATTTTGCCTATTTCGTATATCCCGTCCAGTAGCCTCAAAGTGGGCCTTGAGACGATTTTTTCGTCGATGATATAGACCTGTTCCTCGCTCACCGCCTTGATTGCCCTGAATCCTCCTTCCTTCTCTATACGCTCCACACTTATCTGGTTCATTGCTCCTCTCTGGGCAAGATAGACATCTATGTCATCTCCATGGGACAGGATATGCTCTTTCCCATAAGCCGCTATGTTTGTATTCCTGACCGCCTTTGCATCCGCGGCAACATTTATTCCCCCTGCCGTTGTTAAGGCAAACATGGCAATGGAAGAGGGGGAAAAGGTCTTCATCTTGCTGTGGATGGCCTCAAAGTAAACCTTCTTTCGCCCTGAAAGCGGTATGGAGTCCACTATCGACTGGATCTTAAGCAGGCCCCCTTTAAATTCCTGTATCATCTGCCCGGCCTCTGTCTCTCGTGCCGTAAGCATCCCAAGCTCCCTCCAGTAAGAAAACATCCCATCTACTGTCCTCGGCTGAAGGGATACCACAGCAATTCCAGACTCTCTCAGTTTCAATATGAGACCTCTGTATCCCCTGGCGATCATCGGCCGGATCAGGACCAGATCCGGCTGCGCCGCAATAAACTTCTCTGCATCATCATGATAGCTGAACACCGGCTTTTTCCCAGCCTCAGAGGGGAATGCCTCGTCTCCGGAGACGCCTATGATTTCTCTATCGAGCCCCAGGGAAAAAAGGTTCTCAGTATGGGCCGGATATAATGAAACGATCCTCTCAAACGGCCTTTCTATCCTGATCAAATAATTTGATTGATCCAAAAAACTCTGTGCCCCGAGCGATGTACCGAAATTCGCTGCCAAGGCCGCAAAAAAAATACTTACCACTGCTATCTTTTTCATGTTGGTCCGGTCTCCTAAAACCCTAAACCATTTTTCAAAGCTAAATCCTAATCGCTCAATTCATGTATAACTTACCTGGCAGGAACCTGAATACTGATCAAAATAGACTCTGGATTCAACATTGAAGACTGCTTTTATACTTTCTTCGGTCAACACCTCCGGTATGTTTCCCTCAGATACGATCCTGCCCGATTTCATGAAGACCATCTTATTAGAAAAAGTTGCAGCCAGGTTCAGGTCATGAAGCGCCGAAATGACGGTCCTGCCGGCCTGGCTGACCGCTTCAGATACAACCCTTAGAAAATTCAGCGTGTACTGGATATCCATATTGGATGTGGCCTCGTCTAAAATCAAGACAGAAGTGTCCTGCACAAGGGCCCTTGCAAAGACCACCCTCTGCTTTTCACCGCCGCTCAACTCTGTTATGTACTTGTCTTTAAGCTTGCAGAGTCCGGTTTTTTCAATAATCGCTTCTGCGATATCGATGTCTTCCCTGGAAGGGCCTCCAAGCCTTGGGATATAGGGATGCCGACCCATCAGGACCACTTCCCTGACTGTAAAGGGAAAATGGATATAAAAATCCTGTGGAACCAAGGCTATTTCTCTGGCGAGTTTCCGCTTATCGTATTCCTTTATATCGCGGCCGAGATATCTGATGTTCCCTGATTCAGGGGTCTTATTCCCTGCCATAATGTCTAAAAGCGTGGTCTTGCCGCATCCGTTCGGACCCACGATAGCATAAAAGTTCCCTGCCTCAACGGTCAGAGAGATATTATCCAATACTTTCTGTCTCCCGTATGAAAAATGGAGCCTGCTTGCCTCAAAGACCGGGGTCCTATGCACGTAGTCCTCCAACTCTCCTTTGCCTGAAGATGTAGCAAAAGAACGGGCCGCCAATAAGGGCGGTCAGCACACCAATAGGGACCTCTACAGGCAAAACGGCCCTGGTTATTGTGTCGGCGCCAAGGAGCAATCCTGCGCCGGCAAGGCCGGAAACCGGAATCAACTTTCTATTATCCGCCCCGGTAAAAAAACGCATGAGATGCGGTACAATAAGGCCGACAAAGCCGATAATGCCGGATACGGATACACAGACAGCCGTCATGAAGGACGCTGTCACAAGGAGAATCATCCTCACCCTACCGGCCGAAATGCCTAAGGAGTTGGCGGATCGATCTCCCAGGGACATGATATTCAGGTCCCGCGCGAAAAACAGACAGATCAAAAAACCTGCCAAGACACAGACGCAACTCAAGGAGACTTCGGCCCAGGTCTTGGAAGCAAAACTACCCATTAACCAGAAGATGATGATGGAGACCTGTTCATCGGCCATGTATTTAAGAAAACTGATCCCTGCTGACAAAATGGCCGCTACGATAATCCCGGACAGTATCAAGTTATTGGAAGACATCTCCCCGTTAAAAGAAGAGAGAGACATCACTGCAATAAGGGTCCCGACGGCCCCGCAAAATGCAAAAATCGGGACGGAATAAATGCCCAGGGAATGGATGTCCAGAAACAGGGCGATAGAAGCACCAAAGGCTGCTCCCGCCGATATCCCCAAGGTATATGGATCAGCCAGGGGATTGAGCAAAATGCCCTGAAATATAACTCCGGAGATGGATAACCCTGCACCCACAATAGCCGAGGTCAATATACGGGGTAATCTGACCTCCCATACGACATAAGGAAAAACGTGGTTCAGGCCCTTTAGAAGCTCATGGTCACCGATTATCCTCGCAAGGATAATTTTTATCACCTCGGAGGGAGAAATTTCCAGATATCCCATCCCGGTGGACAAGAAAATGATCAAGAGCAACAAAGCACTCAGCAGAAACAGGTGGTGGCTTCGCATCTAAGACAAAGTCCCCACATCTCTTTTCATGGACATTCCGTGCCCATTGCAAAGGAAACACTCAATCTCTTCATCATTGTACCTCCTGACTCTGTCTTCTTGTGCGAAATGCGATTCTATAAAACGACATCTATGTCCAAAAAAAATCCCCGGACCTGAATTTATAGGTCCGGGGATGCCGTTTTTCACCTCGATATGCGTTGCCCAAATCCCAAACCACGAGGATCAGAACAATACTATGT
>JAYEFH010000036.1:0-5317 GCA_034658555.1 Thermodesulfobacteriota bacterium
AGCCCTCAGGAGTTGACTTGTCTCCCCTGCGGCGTTTGGGCGATACGGAATCTATGCCGAGAGATACGGCATAACTCTCTATGACCTTACCATCACTATAAAGGAACATGCGGTGGATTCCCTTGTCAATCACCACACATTTTGAGGACATTTCTTTGGCATAAGCCCACCCAAGAAGGAAGGCCAGACCTGCCAACAACGAGACCAATGCAGTAAAAAGCTTAAATAAGCTGTTGTTCACACCTTCTCCATTCATGACTCACGAAACAACGGTTCGGATTTTCATCTTTCGAAATGACCGAAATTTTCTGCCGTGGAGATTTATGTGCTTGCCTATCGGCAAGCTATCCTGTTATATTCCGTAAGCGTTCACAGGGCACTGCACCTGCTTTGTTGCCTGCCTGCCGGCAGGCAGGTCGGGCACTTGAAGTACAGGTACGTCTGCGTACTCGTACGCCTCGTATCTGCAGTACCCTGTAAACACCTACAGCTCAGCAGATTGCGGTAAAACAGGCGTTGTAATCCCGTGAACGGTTACGAAATTTCTGTTAAGTTATCTGCAAAACACAACCTTAATATCATATTCTAAGGAGAAGCCATGATATACAAAATTCCTGAAAAAAAATGGGTGATTCCGAAAACGGTCTTGAGTTTATTGCTTGCACTCAGCCTGTTTACTTTGCCTGGCTGTGGTCTCAACAAAGAAGATGAGGCCATAATAAAACAGAGCGTAAAGGCTGCAGAGGAGTCGAAAGCCGCTGCATCCAGGGCGGAAGCCGCTGCCAAACGTTTAGAAGACTTGGCTTCTCGACTGGAATCATCCGCACGAAAGGCTGAAGAGGCAGCGACAGCGGCAGTCACGGCAGCCGACAGGGCGGATGCAGCGACAAACAGGGCCACTGAAGCAGCCGGTAATGCTGAGACTACAGCTAAAAAAACAGAAAGAATATTTGAAAAAAGCCTTCTTAAATAGTGCCTGAACGGAAACCCACTCGAATGATTCGTTAGGTTTCACTATTCTTTGTCTGCCCATACCACAGGCACCGGAATGCCGGTTTGTTCCCTGATGGCCTTCTTGATTTGTTTGAAATCCATCTTAAAGGGGCCTATGGCCTGTTCGCAGGCGGAAATACCGAAAAAGGCTGCTGCCAACGGGTCATCAATCTTGTTTTCATAGCTCTTATCATCTCCAGCCCCATGGCACCTCCTGAAACTCCAACCTAACGACTACGTAAAATCCTATCGGCTTTCACTATACCCGGATGTTGTACACGTTCTGAGGAATGAAGATGCCATTACAAACCACAAACACAAGAAGTCCAACCGCCCAATTCGGCAGCATATCCTATAAGGGGATCGAGAAAGGGAGTGGCACAGCCGTCTTCTTCGTTGCTCGTCGATCACATCCCGTTATGCTCGCTCCTCGCGCCTTGAATACAACAAAAAACCCTATTAATTTTTGTTCAACTTATTTATCTCCCGTTCCTAAGCTTTGTAGTAGATTCGCTGAAAAGTTGCAGCATCACGACTACCGATTCCGGTTCAGGTTTTACACCCGGACACAAACCGTTCGATGACGTCATCAAGTCTTGATAACAGATAATACGGAATGGAATAGAGGTAGTATTTTTTCCCTGATGGAAGCTTTATCTGATCAATGCGGATTGTGCCGGAATAAACACGAATGGCATATGGATGATGACTGTTTTCCATAAACAGATTTAAAGATTTTAGTTTGCCCCTCTTCCCGCTCTTTACTTCAATCGGGATAATCATATCTTTAAAGGGATAAAGAAAATCCGTTTCGGCAGCCCCTTTTTCCCGTATCCAGAACCGAAGTGATGGTGCTCGGAATGTCTGTGCAACGATTTCCTGGGCCACGACCTGTTCAGATATTTTTCCCCAATAGACATTGTCCAGGGATTGTTTGCTGAAAAATTTCTTGAATCCAATCCGGTAATTTACCAGCCCGACATCAAGAAAAAAAAGCTTCGGGGCTTTTCGCAGTTTTTCAATAATCGGTATATGGGTTGATACGGAAGGTCTTGCACGATATACGATCAAGGCGCGTTCAAGCACATCAAACGCCTCTTTCATTTCTCTTGATCGAAATGAAGACTCTCCGAACTTTTCATATGTAATCCGTTCACCGACATATAAGGGAGCCCGGTCTATCGTATGGGTTAAATATTTTGCTTTTGCTAAATTTGAATACTTCTCGACATCTTCAATGTATCCCATAAAAATGGCGTCATAAATTTCCCTCACTGCCGAATAGGATCCTGTTTCCACATAAGCGGCAAGGGCTTCCGGCATGCCGCCAACGAATGCATACGCGTTAAACGCGTCAAGCAGCAAATCATGAAGGGAAGATTCTTCCAACACATTCAATTGCAACAGTTTTTCAGCAAGGAACGGGTTTTGTGCTTCAAGATATTCCACGAACGTTACCGGATACATGAAGAGATTACTGACCCTGCCGACCGGAAAAGAAAAACCTTCTCTTTTTGAAAAAACTTCCAGGAGTGAACCGGCAGCAATAACGTGCAAATCCTTTACATCTTCATAAAGGTATCTGAGCGATTGAACAGCTTCTGCTGAATGTTGAATTTCATCAATAAATAAAAGAGTACTTTTTGTATCTATTTTTTGGCCTTTATAAAGTAAAATTCGTTCAACAAGTTCCTGACCGGTATTAAAACCGGAAAAAAGATCGCGTTCTTTCGGCCTTTCAGGGTTGATGTCGATAAAACGATCAAAATTCTTGGCGAATTGATTTACAACAAATGTTTTTCCAACCTGCCTGGCCCCCCGCAAAACAATTGGTTTCCTGTTTGCGGCATTTTTCCAAAGCAGTAATTCCGATTCGATTTTTCGTGTAAAGATTACTCGCCGACCCTCCATGATATAATTTACCCCTGAATTATTACATGTTATGTTGTATTATTGGGCATAATAGTGACATTCAATCATCTGTTTGTCAAGGGAAAGAATTGGCGAGAAGTGAAAAGGGGGGGTGGTTCCCTATCATGTGATGTATAAAAGAGTTGTTTGTGGCTCATGATGACGGAATGTTTGCCCTATGTAGGGGCGAATCTATGTATTCGCCCTTAATTCAATCCCCACTGGGCTGGATTGTTGTTGATGATGTATTCCCGTATGTGATGCAATTCGTTTTCAAATAATGTAGGGACAAACCCCCTGTGGTTGCCCTTTCCCCTGTAGTTGCATATTGTCATGGCAGGCAGGCACGGGGGCCTGCCCCTACGGGATATTGCCGAATACATTTTCATTAATTGTAGGGGCGGGTTTCAAACCCGCCCCTACAGGTTGGGGGCACATTCCACAAATATCTCGGATATATCACAACGCATGGAACCATCCCTGAATCCTCCTTTTGGTCAATGATTGAGCATACTTTGTTTTTGAGATCAGAGATTGTCCTTTTGCGCAACCGGCATTCAAAAACGCTGTAATTAGCCCGTACGCCATATCCCTTCAACACCTTGAATAGCCTATTTCTGCGGCGGTCTGAAACGATGTCATAGGCCACCACGAGAAATACTTCTTTTTCGGGCAATATTTGTCTCCTACTCTGCAGAATTTGTGTTGAACTTGGCGTGTTTCAATCCCCTAAGCGGGGCAACGAAATCCCAACTGCAAGATCGATATCCCAGAATACCGGGGTTTCCCGTTCGGGGTTATCCGGACCTGAATCAGGATTGTGCAGTGAGCAGGGCATCACGAAATGCATGAGTCCTGACCAGGAAGTAGCATTACCGGCATACTGTCGCTCGAAAAGGACAACACCAGAATCTTGTCCATGGTCCCGGCTCCCTCCATGAGATATCTGCCGTTAAAAGCAATGCAGAATGGAAATGGTGATGGAATCTGTTCTTTTTTTTATGCCCATATAACTCAATAGTATATGAATTTCCATTTTTTGACAGGATCAACAGGATTGTCAGGATAAAAAATATTAAGAAATCCTGTAGATCCTATCAGAAAAATCCGCTCGGAGGGCGCTAAATTCACGATATGTCGGGTCGATCTCACTAAATCTTCTATTCTTTGTCTGCCCATGCCACAGGCACAGGAATGCCGGTTTGTTCCCTGATGGTCTTCTTGATTTGTTTGAAATCCATCTTAAGGGGGCCTATGGCCTGTTCGCAGGCGGAAATACCGGAAAAGGCTGCTGCCAACGGGTCATCAATCTTATTTTCATAGTCTGGATATACCTGTAACCAACACTTGTCTTCCGCCCATCCAATCTTTATTGGTTCATAGATGATCCGGACCAGTGTTCCCACCGGCACCAGCGAAAACAAAGAGGCTATATCTTCAGAATAAAGCCTTATACACCCATGACTGACCCTACGCCCCACACCCCATGGACGATTTGTACCGTGAATGCCATAAGAAAGGCGTGAAAAGCGCAAAATATATTTTCCCAGAGGATTGTCGGGCCCCGGAGGTACCTGTGGAGGCAACTCAGGATCTTCCTTCAGCACGGATGGCGGTACAACCCATATTGGATCCTTGGCCTTTCTGAACACAGTATAAATGCTTAGTTTTGTGGAATAGCCTTCTCTACCGACCCCTACAGGACATGTCCAAAAGCGGAACAGTCCCTTTTCGGCGGATTTGAAATAATACAGACGCATCTCAGCAAGATTTACTACTATTCCAGACGGCAGATGTCCTCTGGGCAAAACAAATACAGCGGGCACCAATACGTCGGCGCCTTCAGAAGGCACCCAGGGGTCCAGGCCGGGGTTTGCAGCTACTATCTGGTTGTACCCCAGGTCATGGTCCTTTGCTATATCGAGCAGGGTTTGTGTATGCTCCGCCTTTACTGTCTTCGTTGTACCATAAACAGTTCGTCCCTCTTCAAGGTCAAAAATATTGAGAGCATTGGCCTTTGGAACTGCCGGAATAATTATGAGAAAAACGAGGATTTTTATCAACAAAGCAGCTCTAAGCTGAGAAAAACTGAACATATTCCTTAGTAATATCCTTGTGAGTCGGACGAGAGTTGGCAAAATTGGATTGAATATTGTATCATATTGTGTATTCTAGTGCATATATCCTGCCAGGAAGAAACATTATGAGAATTACATTTATCATTATAAGCTCGAATTCTACCAAATTGGATGAGGAAATCTCAACAGGTTTTCTGAATGTCCTGTTTCGAGCTAAACCCGACAAATCACTAATTTAAGATTCTGTCTCCTGTCCTACGGCTTATCCGGCATACTCGACCAAAAGTAGGCTGGGTGGAACGGAATCTATGAGCTGTGATAAAAATACCGGAGGT
>JAYEFH010000037.1:0-5315 GCA_034658555.1 Thermodesulfobacteriota bacterium
CAGAATCAGACATACAAAGGCTGATATTCAGCGACTTCAAAGTAAAAATACAGGACCTTAGACTTACAGGAACAGCAATGGGAGAACCCTTTGATTTCTCAAGGCACCAGCGAGGGGTGGAAGTCAAGGGAGCAACTTTCACAGAATTAGCAGTCAGGCAAGATGGAGACTGGTGGATTGCCCAATGTGTTGTAGATGTATGAAACTAATGAACATCGAACATCGAACGTCCAACATCGAATGTTGAATGGGGAAAGAAAAAGACTTATGACCTGGGGAAACGGCTGCTAATTATTGCAGGAGGCGTGATATCAGTATACTTCAGCCTTCAGCCTAAATAGCTAACGCCTTTGAATGTTCGGTATTGGATATTTGTTTTTCATTCGACGTTGGATGTTCGATGTTGGACGTTCATCTTTCAAAAAGTATTTTCGAGGTGAGCAATGGAGCTTAAACAGTTAAAACGACTCGGAGAGTATCAGTGGGAGATCCCCAGGGATAAAGACATGAGGGTACCCGCGCTTGTCTTTGCCAGCGAAGACCTGGTTTCTGATATGGACGAAAAAGTCCGCGAACAGCTCAGCAACGTGGCCTCATTGCCGGGGATTGTGAAGGCTGCCATTGCCATGCCTGATGCCCATTGGGGTTATGGTTTTCCCATTGGCGGAGTAGCTGCCTTTGATCCGGATGACAACGGTATTATCTCCGTGGGCGGAGTCGGCTATGATATTTCCTGCGGGGTCAGGAACCTGCTGACCGGTCTCACGCGAGACGAGATCATGCCCCTTCTTGAATCCATGATTGATCGACTTTTCCGGGTTGTTCCATCCGGTGTGGGCTCTGAAGGCAAAATCAAGCTTAAACCTGCCGAACTGGACGATGTTCTCATAGGGGGTGCCCAATGGGCAGTGGAGATGGGTTATGGGCTTCCCGAAGACCTGGCCCACACCGAAGAGAAAGGAAGACTGGAAGGAGCTGACCCCTCTTGTGTCTCAGATATTGCCAAACGCCGCCAGTACAGGCAGGTTGGGACCCTTGGTTCAGGAAACCATTATCTGGAAATACAGTATGTGGAAGAGATCTTTCACCAGCCTTCGGCAGAGGCCTTTGGTTTGAAACAAGGAGATGTAATAGTGGCAATCCACTGCGGCTCCAGGGCGCTTGGGCATCAGATCGGTACTGATTACCTCCAGATACTTGGTAAGGCCGGCAAAAAGTATCAGATCCCAATCAAAGAAAGGGAGCTTGTGTGCGCCCCAATAAAATCTCCTGAAGGAAAAAGATATTACAAGGCCATGGCGTGTGGGGTGAACTGTGCACTTGCCAATCGGCAGGTAATTACTCATCTCACCCGCCGGGTTTTCCATGAAATATTTCCAAAGGCCGCAGTGAAAAATTTTTATGATGTCAGCCACAATACGTGCAAAATCGAAGAACACAGGGTAAACGGCGAGGTGAAACGCCTTTATGTCCATAGGAAAGGGGCTACCAGGGCCTTTGGTCCAGGCAGACATGATAAAATACCCGAAGCATTCAAAAACGTGGGTCAACCTGTGCTCATAGGCGGGACCATGGGGACCTGTTCCTATATTCTTGTAGGCCAAGAAACAGGGGAAGCCCTGGCCTGGAGTTCCGCATGCCACGGCGCGGGCCGTTCAATGAGTCGAAGGGCCGCGCTGAAACGCTGGAAAGGCAGGAAGGTAATCTCCGAAATGGCCCACAGGGGAATCCTTATACGGGCGGCGAGCTACCGGGGTGCGGCAGAAGAGGCACCTGAAGCATACAAGGATGTTACAAAGGTAGTGGATTCCACACACCAGGCAGGACTTGCAAGAAAAGTGGCAAAGCTGAGACCAATGGCCTGCATCAAAGGTTGATTAATTCTCCAGCGTCTGCCCCTTCAGGACACGGATATCTCACTATTTTTCCTTCAAAGGTCCGAAATATTGCCTCATCTTTACCGAATTCAAGCAAAGATGAAGGTATCATCATGGCCTTTCCTCCACCACCGGGAAGATCCACAACATAGTTCGGGATACACAGACCACCTATTTTGCCCCACAGCCCCTGAATAATTTCCACACCCTTTCTTATATCTGTTCGAAAGTGATCTGTCCCATGCACTGCATCACAGTGGAAGAGGTAGTAAGGTCTTACCATGGTCCTCTGAAGCCTGCGGCACAGGTCTCGTATCACTTTCAGGGAATCATTGACCCCTTTTAACAACACAGTCTGATTGGACAGTGGTATCCCTGCCTTGAGGAGCCTTTCGCACGCCTTTGTGGACTCAGGTGTGATTTCTCTTGGATGATTGAAATGAGTATTTATCCAGAGGGGACGATGTCCGGCCAGCATTTGGCACAAATCGTCGGTTATGCGCATGGGAAGCACTACAGGAATCCTGGTACCAATACGCAACACCTCCACATGAGGAATTTCCCTAAATGCCCTTAAAAAATCATCCAGCAGCCTCAGAGGCATTGTAAGTGGATCTCCCCCGGAGACAATGATTTCACGCACACGGGGACTACCTGCAACATAATCCACCATACGATAAAGGGCCTCTCTTGTACTGCCGACCTCCGGATTTTTCCATGTACGCTTCCTGTTGCAGTGACGGCAGTACACAGCACATGTGCCGGTTACCATTGCCAGTACACGGTCCGGATATCTGTGAATCAGACCCGGGACCGGCATGTGTGCCCGTTCGGCCAGGGGATCTTCTTCTGAACCCGGAAGGGAAAATCTGATCTCTTTGGGATCAGGAATACACTGCTTCCTGATAGGATCATCAGGGTCCGACCAGTCGATCAGGGACAGATAATATGGCGTAACTGCATACCTGTATTGTGCTATGACATCTCTATAAATCTCTTTCTCAGAAGACGTAAGTTGCAACAACCCTGACAGTGCATCAAGTCCCTTAATCCGATTGGAAAATTGCCGGCGCCAATCAGACCGCTGCTCTGTTTCATCCATATTCATGATTTTTTTCGCATATTTCCCAATCAACAATATTCAATTGTCAATTAACCTGATTACTTCAGTGAAATCACTTATGAATTTCTTTGACAAGACTAATTCTGGTGACAAATTCAGAGTTTTTTCAAAATATTCTTTTGATTGCTGATACATCTTTAGGCTCTTATAACAAATGGCTATATCACATGAAATCTGGGGAATATTTTCATACTGAGGCTCAATTTCTATAGATTTTTCAAAATGCTCGATAGCATCCCTATAATTACCTAAATCCATGCATATCTTTGCCATATAAAAATAAGGATTTAGCCTTGTGCTGGGACGATTAAGCCTTGCCCCGGGGATTGTAACTGCTACTGCCGGTATTTGAAATTCAGGATAAGTCGTATTTGTTACAATCACTTCCAGGTTATCCTGTTTAATTAGATTTACCGCCTTCTCTATTTCTACTCTAAAATCTTCATGTCTGTAAGTAGATATCTTATTAAAAGGGATAGTTTCTTTGTTTTCTATTAAATATGAAGCATCCTCTAAAGTTTTAAAATATGGAAAGCAATAAGTAGGTCCCCCCGGCTTTTTATGTCTGTTTTCTTTATAAATAATCTGTGCCCTATGTTGAGCTATCTCAGTCAGAGCACGAATTAAGGCAAAATCACGATTCAGATGTGCGCCTGCCGCGTTATATATTCTGATTGTATCTGTTGGTGGATTTGAATCATAAGCAAGGACACTTACAGTTGGTATATTTAATCCTAAGGAAAAATCCTTGATATATAGTTCAATTCCTGCGCCAAAAAATTTATTTATTAATGACTTCGCGATATGATAATTAATAGAAGATATATCAAGAGAAGGTGTAGACAACTTTCCTTCTGTTACTCTTGAAATATTATGCCTTTCTATTACCTCTCCTATTGCCTGAAGTATTGCCTCTTGTATAGTATTTCCACTAGCAAATCCTGTAGTGCCATAGATAAGATCAAACCAGTGTAGCGGAAAAAGAATGGGTTTATTATGCGTTAAAGAGAAAGATTTTGTCCATGGAAGAGGTAAATTTTTTAAATCTTCTATTATCTCATCTGTTTGATAAATAAATGGTAAGGGTAAAAGTAGACTTAATGGATTTAATGCATCTTCTTTCAAATTATTATAGCTTGAAATAATAAAAGGCTCTCTTTCTTTTATAAACCACGCACAACTATGGCGTTCGATAGCCTCCATTAATGCGCTGGCCTTTGCCTGCTCTATAGATACACCCTTCCCACAACTTTCATCTATTCCCAATTTTGACTCAATTTTACAAATAAAGGCCGGTATACCTATTTTATCAAGTTCATCTATGCGTGAAATAGTGCTTAAAGTAAACAAGTCTTTTTGTTTCAGCCTATTTAGTGCGGTTTTCACAGTCTCTTTTGGACTAAATACCTTGTCCTGGCCAAATGTATAATGTTTAAGATAAGAATGTATCATATCGATTTTTTTTATATCTATATTGAGCGATTAGCTGTTAGCGTTTAGCTTTGAAAAATGGTTCATTACAGATTAGTGTGGTAACCCGTGATGAATAGCTATTAGTATCCAGCAAACTAATAGCTAATAGCTAATTGCTAAAGGCTAATCGCTCAATTTATGTATGAAGCTTATGTGAATTATGTAATTAATTGAACATTGTGTAACCGTGCTCTATTCTCATGCCTTCTCCATTTAGAACTCACGAATTAACGGTTCTAAACCTCTGAACATTTAAACCCTGAACCTCTGAACGGATACAACATAGTATATGCTTCTAATTTTGTCATGCAACTATGGGATAAAACTTCAAACCACCCGCCGATACCACACATAAGTCCGCCTTCCGGATCAGTTTTGAATTCCGAATCCCACACTAAAATTAACTCGACTACTTCCCAAACCTGTCATTAGTTTTAATAATCATTTATTATCTCCTTATTTTTTGAAAGTAAATTATCCTATAGTTAAAAGTATATCAAGCGTATATCACATGACAATTAACGACTATCAGAATCTGTTTGGATATTGAGGACCGAAGCCTTCCTGTCCGGTTCTTCCCTGTTGACTTGGGAATCCGTTGATTCCATCCCATATCTTCCGATGAGATTTCTTTTGGCGTCTTTAAGGAACTCAGAGATGATGATCTTCCGCAGTCCATACGGCGCAAATCCCAACGATTTATTCCTTTACAGTTCCTTAGGAACGGGAGATAAATAAGTTGAACAAAAATTAATAGGATTTTTTGTTGTATTCAAGGCGCGAGGAGCGAGCATAACGGGTTATGTGATCGACGAGCAACGAAGAAGACGGCAAAAAAGACA
>JAYEFH010000038.1:0-5136 GCA_034658555.1 Thermodesulfobacteriota bacterium
GAAAGTTTTTGCTGGTCTTGAAAAACCATACAGCCGGAAGTCCGATGGATGAAAAAGTACGCTGGACGAACCTACGCATAAGTGAAATCATTATCGCCTTGCAAGAAGACCATGATATTTGGGTAAGGAACGGGAATTAAATAACTGTCGCATTTAGCTTGTCAATTTTTTACAAATATATTACTCTACAGCAATGGAAAATAAAGTAACTAAACCCACGGAAAAGCATTTCTATGACGATGAGATAGAGAAAACTATGCAGCGTTTTTTTTATAGCCTGAACGAGAAAGAGCGACGTCGTTACGCTGGCTTGGAAGCATTGAAAATAGGACATGGTGGACAAGACTATATAGCTGAGATTTTAGGATGTAGCCGCCGTACGGTGAATAGGGGCGCAAGAGAAGTTATAGACTTGCCTAAAAAAAAATAGACTTGCGTATTCGCAAAAAAGGCGGGGGACGTAAACCTTATCAGGCGCATCACAAAGAAATTGATGGAAAGTTTTTGCTGGTCTTGAAAAACCATACAGCCGGAAGTCCGATGGATGAAAAAGTACGCTGGACGAACCTACGCATAAGTGAAATCATTATCGCCTTGCAAGAAGACCATGATATTTGGGTAAGTAAGCATGTCGTGCGTCAACTCCTCAAGAAACATGATTATCGGTCTCGAAAAGCGCAAAAGAAACGCACGATGAAAGAAGTCTCCAATCGAGATGCTCAATTCAGAAATATTGCCCGGCTAATGGATGAATACAGAGCAACAGGCAACCCTATTCTCAGTATTGATACCAAGAAAAAAGAGCAATTAGGCAATTTCTATCGAGACGGGCATCTTTATACTTTAGAAGAACTGAAAACCTATGACCATGACTTTGCGAGTTTCGCTGAAGGAATTATTATTCCGCACGGTCTTTATGATATAGTTCAAAATATTGGATATATCAATATCGGTACGAGCCATGATACAGGTGAATTTGCTTGCGATAGTATTCGCTATTGGTGGTACAACTTCGGACTATTCCATTATCCAGATGCAACATCTCTTCTTATTCCTTGCGATGGTGGCGGTAGTAATAGTTCTAGACATTATCTTTTCAAAGAAGACCTTCAAGCTCTCGCTGACGAAATTGGCATTGAAATTCGCATTGCCCATTATCCGCCTTATTGTTCAAAGTGGAATCCTATTGAACACCGCTTCTTCTCCCATGTGACCAGAGCATGTCAAGGTGTAGTGTTCACTTCTGTTGAGTTGGTCAAAGAATTGATGGAGAAAACGCACACGAAAACGGGTCTAAAAACCTTCGTTCATGTTATTGATAAAGTGTATAAAATCGGACGAAAATATGGTGCCGACTTCAAAGAAAATATGCGTATTGTTTTTGATCAATTCTTGCCAAAGTGGAATTATTGCGCAGTTCCTGCGCAAACTTCAAATGCGACAGTTATTTAATTCTCAGTCCTAAGACCTTTTACATGTGCACGCCATAATGCGATTATGATCGGAATTTGCCATACCCCTTTACGAAATGCCGTCCAAGACCTGCGGGTAGCCTCATCTGAAAGACCTATGGACTTTAGCGCAGGGAAAATGGCAAATTCCGATCATAATCGCATTATGGCGTGCACATGTAAAAGGTCTTAGTGATTGGAAAGAGCATCGTTATGAAGGCTATCGTCCTGTTCCGGCAGATATAACCGCTTTTTGGCGTCCGACCCTCAAGAATTGTCCAAGTAAGTATTACCATCCTGCGGCAAAGCGAGCACTACCTGCGGTCATATGTGGATTGGTTGGCGATGTAGGAGAAATCCACGGACAACGATTAGCATTGCCTCGCGCAATAGTACGCGTTCATCCCAAATATGGCACTGTGGGCAGTTTATGGTACGAAGTACTTCGAGGTGTTGCGAGAAGCCTCAAAGTTGATGATATTCTAGTTTTAGATGCAGGCGTAAAAATAAGGCAGGTTCTTGAAGCCGGGATTGGTAATTTTGTTCTCCGTTTAGCCGTAAACTTTACTGCAAACCGCAATTTTTTACCGCAGAAGAAAGAAAAAGGACGACTGGCTCAGTATGGCGAATTGGTCCGTCCTTTAGCAAGAAAGGGAAAAGATGGCAGGATTATAGAGGCAACATCGCCAGACGAAACCCAAGCATGGGTAGAAGATGGTCGTACTATCCGTGCAGAGATTTGGCGAGACTTAGTTTTCAATGAAAACAAGGTGAGTGAGAATAACAGAACTTTTGATGTTTATGCCATTCACGACCCTGAATATGATAAACCATGGTTGTTAGCCGTCTCTGTTCCGCTTAATGCTAAAAGTGTTCACGCCATCTACAAAGACCGTTGGCCTGTGGAGCAAATTCCACTGAGTGCTAAACATATGGTAGGCGCACATCGCCAATTTGTTCACAATGAGGAGAGTATCCAACGATTACCTGAGTTAGTCCTGTTAGCTGGGTCTGTTTTGAGTTTTCTTGCTGCAACTGCGCCCGCTATTGCAACTGGTTTTTGGGATCGCAAGCCTAAGCGCACCCCTGGACGCTTTCGACGAGCCTTACACGGGAAGGCATTTCCCGAAGATGCCCCTATTTCTGGGCAAGTTCGAAAAAAGAACTCAAAAACCGACCATTTGCCCAAGGGCATTCTCGGTCACAGGCGAAGAAAGGCACCTTTGACAGCCTAAATTTTTCTTTTTTCGCTTTTTTACAAATTTATTATGACTTTTTATAATCCGATTACTCATCGGAGCGTTTTTATTTAACTGAATTTAGCGGAAACTAAAGTTGACTCTCCTGCAAGAACATGATGACAGAAGAGAATGAGTGTTCATGCCAATCGTACCGGCGTTGTTTTTTGCGAGAAAAGCTGAAAAATAAAATCAGACAAGGAAATATCCGTCTCATATTTCCAAATTCTGCGCATATTTAGATGCAGGACAGAAGCAATCATCATAGAAGTTACTCGAAATATCCCTCGCACAGGCAATTTTCCCGCGGGGAAAGGCAGTTTTGCTGAACGCATAGTCGCTTCTGCGGCAGCTCTCAGATTCCCCTTTTCTTTTTTGTATAGCGTGTAGTTTCTACGTCTCTTTGCGGCTCTGAGTTCCTTCATTGTGAAAGAAAGCATATATCTTGGGTCTCTTTTTTGCGCTTTGGCTTTACATCGCCCTTCTGTGTGAAAAGGGCAAGAGCCGCAAATTTCTGGGTCAAAACGAGCTTGCCAGCCAGTTTTTCGAGCAAGTTTTACTGGAACGGTCTGCCCTTGCGGACATCTAATTTGAAGAGGATGCCCATTTTGGTCTTGTTGAATATCGAATTCAGATAGATGGAGCTTTTCGGATTTCTCTTTTTGTCCACGAATGGCACTCTGGATAATATCCACCGATAAGTCTTCCAGTATAGGGTCGCTAGCTTCGCCTCCGTAGCCACCATCAAGATGGATTTTCTTCACATCGGTACGTTCTTTTAGCTCAGGTAAAGCATCCGCGAGCATTTTGTCGTCATCAACATTATTCGGCTCTACTTGTACATTTGTAACCAACTGGAGGTCATTTTCAGGCTCGCAAGTCTCTGTAATATTGGCGACAAAACCTTGATAGCTTTTGCCTGCTTTTTTGCGATAGCTTGCTTCTAAATCATCTACAGATTGGAGACTGCCGGAAGAGATTTCTTCTTTTTCTTTTAGCTTGAGTTCTTTCTCCACTAATTTGAAATGTTCAGAGAAAAGACGTTCCAATACCAGATAGGCGTTTTCTCCTGAGTAATTTTCGCCTAACTCTTTCAATAAAGACTGCATCGTTGCGCCGACTTTTTGAAGATGACTTTTATTCGCATCTTCGCCTTTTACTCTGTAACTATAATGATCCGAAGACCCTTTCAGGTAAGGAGCATAGACTTCTTCTAGCCGGGATTTCTCTTCTTTGGACAAGATCTTATGGGTACGTTGGATGCCTTCTACCAATAAGCGCAAGCGGCTTGAGTTGACTATATTGCTCGCTATCTGTGTAGAATCCATGCGTTGGACATTGGTCTGAACTGCTAAATCAACTATTTGAGCATCCGTTATCTCTGTAAAGGCACTTGCCAATAAATTTATCCCTGTTTTGAGATAGTATTCACTCAATCTGTCTCGAAAATAGTAGAGTGTCCGAATGGCAAAAAGTCCATCTCCCAAGTTTCGGTAGCCTAAAGCATAACGTGTCTGTATGTCAAAAAGAAAATGTTCATAAAGTTCTTCGTCACTCCAGCCTTTCCCGGCTTTTAGGATTTCGAAGCTCACCAATATATTTACAGGTGTGTTCGGGCGAGAGGCTGTGTCTGAATATAAAACTGCAAAAGCGGCTTCATCTATGCGGCAGAAAACTTCTCGATAAAATGTGCCTGCCCACGAACTCTCCAGCCTCGCTTGATGCTTTTCTGGAAGTTGATTTACTGTACTGAACATTTCTGGTTGAAGGTGATTTTTGTTTGATTTGAACATCTTACTATTATATTAAAAAAAACGCATTTTGAGGAGGGTAACTGCACCCTTTTTGCAGTGGAGTCACGTGTGGAAACACCTAACTTCAAGATGCGTTTAAAGATATCAACTGCCTTATTGTAGGGAACATAAACCCCTAGATAATCCAAAGTTTCCCGAAGCAAATCGGAGTAACGGTTCGACCCTAAGCTCAATTCAGCATCTAGGGGAGTATGTCCTCCTGCTTTTTTAGCATAAAAATAGGGTCGCAAAACAGGAACTTTTCCAAAAATGGAGAAATATACGCGCTTTTGCTCGCTGTTATAAGGGACTTCTTTTCCTCTGAGTGTGATTGGTTTGCGTGAAGAAGTTTTGCCTCGCATTTGAAAAAAAAGATGCAATAATTGACACCCCAAATTCAACAAGAGTTGAAAAAGGCTCTTTTCTATTTGATTTGCTGTTGCTTTTTGGGCTTCTTCACTTGTTACAAATTGCAACATGCTCTCGAATTCTAAGCGTATGTTTTTTTGCATTTCTGCTAAGTTATAATTCACTGTGGGTCTCCTTCGGGGTTGTGTTTGTGGACAACTACACTATACCGAAGGAACCCACTTTAAGTAAATGAAACACACCCAAATCAAATTTGCAAAATATCCCCTCTCTCGTTATAATACC
>JAYEFH010000039.1:0-18915 GCA_034658555.1 Thermodesulfobacteriota bacterium
CAATCATCAATCCCAGGGCTTTCTGTCAAATTTCCCGACACTTGCCGATAACGGCAATCTCACCACAAACCGGGCTCCTCCCTCTGCCGCATTCTCTGCTGATATGCTTCCTTTGAGGCTTGCCACGAGCCGCTTCACCTGCCAGAGGCCGATACCACTGCCCTTGGATTTGCTGGTCTTGAAGGGCTCAAAAAGGGCATCGGGTAATAATTCCTTTGGGATCCCAGGACCGTTGTCTATGATATCTATGATTGCCTGCCCGTGATCATCGTCTTTGCTTGCCCTTATCTGTACTTCCATTCCTTCACCGCCTGCCTCCAGGACGTTAAGCAGCAGGTTTTCCAGGATACTGAACAAGAGTTCAGGATCGGTATGTATCCGGATTTCGCCCGGACAGTCAGGACTGATTTTCAATGTGCCTAATTTTTTCCCCAGTTGTTGGCAGCGGTCCTTCAGAAACCTACAGAGTTCCAGCTCTTTCCATCTTGGAGTGCTCTCCCCTTTGAGCATGCTCAGGCGATCCTGCACTTTGGCCATCCGTTTGAGTGCATCATCAACGGCCTCCAGCATATCCTGCTGAAACTCGGGGTCATGGATATGATCTGTGGCGTTATCCCGCACCAGAGAAAGCATGGTGGCTGCATTTTTGACGTCGTGGAGGACAAAGGCTGATAGTCTGTCCCATGCTTCTTGCTCACGGGCATGGGCCAGTTTCTCTGCCATGCGAACTGCCAGCAGGGCCGAAGCCGCCTGGGTTCCCATAGCTGTCAACAGGTCAAAATCGTCCTGGCCGTACTGTCCTCCGGTGAACTCCGGCCCGATGCCGATCAACCCGACGAGTTGGTCACCGATGAAAAGTGGTGTCAGCAGTACCAGGTTAAGATTGACCAAAAAGGCCTTCTTATTTTCCACTAATTCTTTCCATACCTTATCCGGTTCTCTATCATTAAGGTGAAAGTAAGGATGTTTCTCAAGGAATCGGACCAGAGAATCATCCGGACCAAGATTATTTTTATTTGCTTTATTGTTTGGGTTCTCATGGGGGAAAACCTGTCTATAGCCGTGTTCCGTATTCCCGAGCCATATAATGAGATTGGTCGTATAGAGACTCTCAGCCAGGACCTGGCGCAGGGCCTTCACCACATCGGCCTCGGTCAATGCCCCCTGGAGTTGATGAGAAAGGGCCAGCCACTCATCCCGATACTCATATTTGTTGACATAAAAATGGGTGCTGATAAAGAAATGCACTCGTCGACGCAGCTTGCCGGAGCAGATGAAGGTGCCGATGGCAACCAATCCCAGAGCCAGAAACATCCAGCGCAGGACAAAGGGGAGCGGTAGCCCGAAGATTCGCATGACCAGGGAGACGATTCCAAAGGCAAATAAATATACAGCAAATATTGATGGGGCGACAAAGGAATAAACCACTTTCCTGGACACAAACATCTTGCGGTTTAACAGCCGATGACGGGCTACTGCGTAAAACATTAAAGCCCATGCAAGGAGCAGGAGTGCAACGAGCAAAAATAAATGATCGGGGATAAGACGTATGTATGTGAGCCGATAGGAGGTAGCCCAGCACAGTGTTCCGCAGACCAGAAAACTTCCGACTATCAGAAATTTATACTCCCAGCGATATGCCGAAGTCAGGGCACGCCAGAACTGCTCCAGACGCCAGGCACCAAACAGCATGGTTATCAGGATAAAAATGGAATAGAAATATACAGGACCATAAAAGTCAAAAGTCAGGATCTCATCTGCCCCTTGGGCTACCGGGCGGTAGGCTTGGCAATAACAGGCTGACCCAACTACCACTATCCAAATAAAGCTCTCAATATAAGAAGAAAACCGGGACTCAGTGGTTGTTGCAATGGTTGCCCTGCGCAACCGATGGGCCAGGTTAAACCATATAAGGGCAAAGACACTTTCTGAAAAAAGGACAACCGGAACCACATACGGTTCCGGATGACAGGCCAGATAGATGTATTCTCCGGCCAGCAGGAGCAGGCCAAGCAAGGTCTGCACAAGCGAGAGGGAAAACAGCCGTTCGCCGGTTTTTAGACGGAAAACCAGAAGACAAGAAAGTATGAGTAACAGATTCAGCGCGTAAAAAAGATGGATCATTATAAAATAAACCCAAATTCAGGGATTCCTCAATTTTCAATATTACCAAAACATCCAGCTTCCAGTTATCAGAACATAGATCCCGAGTCCCAGGTTGGTTACCCCATGAGCCAGAATGCAGCCACTCAGCTTCTTCTGCCGGATCAGCAGTAAATTATAAATAACTCCTGCGATAATTCCTACAATAATGCGATGGTGTTCAAGACCAAACAAGATGGATACGCTGATGAAAGAAAACCAGGAAAAGCTACCCAGCGGCACAGTGCGAAAGTTCGGGTTGATCAAGTAACGTAGAAGAAAAGAACGCCAAAACAGTTCTTCCATGACCGGCACGACAATCGCAGCACCCAGCAGACGCACGGCAATTAACCCTTTTGTGCCTACTGAAGACCAACCAAAGGCAAATGGATCAAAGCCGGAATGACCACTTAATTGCAGCAGATACTCTTCCGGCACAATCCAGATGATCAGGACGAGGAGGCCGGAAAAGACTGCCTGCAAACACTCATGTGATGAAAATTTCAGAGAAATATCTGTAGCATATTCACGTCGCCAGAACCAGAGTAAGGCCCCGACAGTCATGGTCTTGATAATATAGAGAACGTGGCTCGAATCAGGCAATAAACGGGCAAGCTCGGTCAATAATAAAAACAGGGCAAAGGGGAAGACGTACGGAAGCCAGGGTTTTTTTAGTAATTGCCGCATACGTTTTATGCTTTATTCTCAAGAGAAGACTTCAATACCATGGCCGGTGGCAATAAAGCATATACTGAAATAAGGAGAAAGCACCTGATACAGGGTCATTATAAGATAGGATTGGGCCCGGATCTCAGGTGCTCTGGAAAAGATAAGGTTCTATGGGCAGTCTGTCCGACCGAAGTCTGCGGCAAAGATGGCCAGATCCGCCCTATCTACATCACCATCATTATTAAAGTCGCCCTCGCAATCGCCACTGCAGTCTGTCCGACCGAAGTCTGCGGCAAAGATGGCCAGATCCGCCCCATCTACATCACCATCATCATTAAAGTCGCCCTCGCAGGGAGAAAAGTGGGCAAAATAGATATCAGGGGAATTATAAAGATTTCTGTAATCACTCCAAACCCCATAAATATCTCCTGATTCGTCCACTACAATTCTCGATTGGTCTTGGGATGCATTGTTGATATCATCATTCATGCGCCGGCTTGGAGAAAAACTAATTCCTCCGTCATAAGAGTGTGTGAGGTAAACATCGAGATTATCGTTCCTATTATCCCACCATGAGACATA
The DNA here is from genome assembly GCA_034658555.1 of Thermodesulfobacteriota bacterium. Lineage (GTDB taxonomy): Bacteria > Desulfobacterota > Dissulfuribacteria > Dissulfuribacterales > UBA3076 > UBA3076. The sequence goes on from JAYEFH010000039.1 coordinate 3,394, forward strand.
AATTTCCCCATCGCCTGTAACTGCCAGGGATGGATAGAGGTATATAAGTAATCTAGTTATATTTGCGTTATTCACCCGGACTCCGGCCTCAAAACTTGCTCCGTTATCTGTTGACTTAGCTAAATAGACCTGTGTAGTATTTGAAGAATAGTGATCCCTCAAGTCTTTCCAAACCACATAAATGTTTTCAGTATCATCCAGTGCAAGGTCAGGGTAGCCTTGGCCGTAGTCAGTGCTATTTACACGTACGTTTTCGCTGAAATTTTCCCCTCCATCTGTGGATTTAGCAAAATAGATATTTGACCATCCGTTTCTATGATCAGTCCAGACTACGTAAATAATCCCACTCTCATCGACTCTAATGTTCGCAGTATATTGGTAGCCATCACCAACATCGTTGACCATGACGGGGGTCGTGAAGGTCTGTCCTTCGTCCGTAGATTTGGCAAAGTAAATATCAAAATCGTTATAAATACCGGTAGAATAACTATGAATCCAAGTTACATAAATATTACCATCATTGTCTATTGCCAAGGCTGCTTCATATTGAGTGTCAGGATCATTTACAATCTGCACATTAGGATCGAAATGATCTCCTCCGTCAGTGGATTTAGCAAAATAGATATCCCAATTTCCATTGCGGTTGTCATGCCACACAACATATACATTGCCTTGGTTATCAGTAGTCAGCATGGGCGCACAATGGGGGGTAGTGCCGCTATCATCGTTTACACACACACCGGCACTGAAGGTCAGCCCTCCATTAGTGGATTTGGCAAAATATATATCGCCTTGTTTTCCACCAGGGTCGTCACGGAAGTCCCTCCACACCACATAGATAATTCCATCTGAGGTAACAGCCATATCCGGTTGATGCTGCTGTCCTATGGAAACGTCATTTACCTGCACATTATCGGTTACTCCATCAGCAGGGAGCGCCAATCCCATTACAGATGGAAAAAATGGAGTTGTGTTTACACTTGAAGGAGCAAAATCGTCCAGGGCAACCGCAGATCCTGACCATAGTAATCCCAGAAAAGAAAACAAAATCAGAAAAAATATTCCTTTTTTCATAGCAGTTCTCCTTTTTTGTTGCTCAGGATTGACCTTTCTGTAAATATTATGCCCAATCAGTCTCTATCTTCTGTCGTTTATTTCAGCATAAATTACGTGAAAGGCGTTTCCTGAAAAATATAATTTTTCCCCATATCTATTTATCGACATATTTTTTTAAATATTAAAAAACAATATCACATTTTGGCATCCTTCGTTCACTAGTTTACACTTTTAAAGAAGCTCACGCAAAGGCGCAAAAAAGAAATGAAGAAATGAAGAAAAATTTTAGAGGTATTGCAATCAACAATCATCAATCCAGCAAGGTAAACCCTGAACCCGTGAACGGTTACCATAAATTCAATATACCTTGTTCACTTTGATGCTGTGTGATAAGTTACTGTGCTAATTTGCAGTCATAATTGGTTAACCTTTCGGCCGTCTATATGGTTTTTGTTTTAAGCGATCTTGCAGTGAAGGAGGATAGGGATGAATAATGTAATAAAACATCTTCTTGTAGGTATTATTTTATTTTTTGTATTCAGTTCATTCTGTGCGGTGGCCTTCGAACCGCCGTCCTTTGTATTGGGCCCCGGGGACGTCCTTGAAGTATCTGTCTGGAAGGACGAGGACCTGACCAAACAGGTGATTATTCAGCCTGATGGATACCTGAGTTTTCCTTTGATAGGGCAGGTTTTGGCAGGGGGACGCACCTTAGCTGATGTACAATCTGAAATGGTCAACCGATTGGAGGAATATATCTCATCTCCTACGGTCACTCTTCTGCCCTTTCGCATTGAGAGCTATAAGGTATATGTGCTGGGCAAGGTCAATAAGCCGGGGGTATTTATTGTTCCTCCTGCCGTGAACGTGATGCAGGCCTTGAGCATGGCAGCAGGCACCAACCCCTTTGCCGATCTCGATAATATCTCCATCCTTCGCCTGAGCGCCGGCGGGCAAGAGAGGATTCCTTTCGACTACAAAGACGTAGCCAAGGGCAAGAACCTTGAGCAAAACATTGAACTTAAAAGTGGCGATGTGGTCGTGGTCCCATGAGCGAGTGAGGTTAATATGAAGGGAAGGGGAATTCTGATTATAATTATGAATATTTGATATTGAACTACAGCTACCTCCTGGATGATGAAAAGACCAGCCTGCTTGCCTAACCAAGTATAAGTTTCATAGATTTCGAACATGGCGATACCCAAGTCTACGAAAAGATGTTTGGCATGGGACATGAGTTTACTGAGCGTCTGTTTGCCAAATTAATTGCCGGGTTTAGTTACACTCGTTTCCATAATGATGAAGAGAACTACAGTAATCGGTTCTTTGTGCTGCTTGACTATAGAGACGTCTGGTTCGGTCAATAATCTTTGATACGGTAATTAAATATGATACAAAATATAGAACGCGGTCCACAGTCCTTTAAGGAATATACGGATCTCCTGTTCCGACGCAAATGGCAGATCTTCATACCCTGGCTGGTCGTTTTTGGTGCGATAACTGCCATTGCCTTTTTTTTACCTTCGGTGTATCGCTCTACCGCCACTATTCTTATTGAGTCACAGCAGGTTCCTCAGGACCTGATTCGTACTACAGTGACCGGCTTTGCAGAAGAGAGAATAAAGTCAATTACTCAGCAGATTTTTAGCCGTAAGATTCTTATAAATATCATTGAAGCTTTTGATCTGTATTCTGAAAAGCGCGGAAAGGATCCAATGGAAGAAATTCTAGAGGATATGAGAGATGATATATTTGTTGAAATGGTGAGCGCCGAGGTCCCGGATCGCCGGGGCGGACGTCCTGTTACCGTGAATGTAGCCTTTACTGTTTCATATGAAGGTCGTGATCCCCAAAAGGTAATGCAGGTAACCAACATGCTTGCATCACTTTTCCTGGAGCATAACCTCCGCATGAGGGAAGGTCTTGCAGAAACCACAGCTGAGCTTCTGGAGCAGCAGCTTGAGCAATACCGTGGTTTAACCAACAAATTAGAGGAACGTATAGCCCGTTTTAAAGAGGCCCATGTTACCGAGCTTCCGGAGCTGATGAACCTTAATCTGGAGACAGAACGTCAATTGCGGCGTCAGATCGAAGGTGTAGACGAACAGGTGCGCAGCCTGAAAGACCGGAAGATATATCTGGAAGGTCAGTTGGCTAATGTATCCCCGGACCCTCCGCTTTTGAATGTAAGCGGACAGTATATTATGGATCCTAAAGAACGACTGAGGGCACTGAAGAGTCAGGCCATAACTCTTGCGGCGACTCTTTCTCCAAAGCACCCTGATATCACCAAGATTCGTAAAGAGATAGCTGAACTGGAAAAAGAGATAGGAATACTTGACAAAAGGCTGGAAATAAAAGAGGCCCTACACCTAAAAGAACAGGAGCTTAAAGAGCTGAAGACAGGAGCAACTGACAAGCACCCGGATGTTTTGAGGCTCAAGAAGGAGATAGAAAAGTTTAAAGAGAGTGTCAGAAATTATAAGGACATGGGGAAGGAAGGGTTTGATCTCGATCAGGCACAGCCCACAAATCCAGCTTACATAAGCCTTCAGACTCAGATCAGGGTCGCTGAGATGGATATTAAAGGCTTGAAGGATAAAAGGCAGCAGTTGGAAAAAAGTTGGCAGGATTATGTAAAGCGTCTGGGGAAAATGCCCCAGGTGGAGCTTGAATACAGGAAGCTGGTCAGGGATCACGATGCCGCGCAGAAAAAATATGCTGAAACCACGGCCAAACTCATGGAAGCTCATCAGGGCCAAAGCCTGGAACAGCTCCAGGCTGGAGAAAAATTTACCATTATCGATCCGCCTCAGTTGCCTGAGATACCGGTCAAACCCAAACGCATTGCCATTTCACTGATAGGCTTTATCCTGGGTATTGCGGCAGGGGTTGGCGTAGGTGCCGTGATGGAATTTACAGAGTCGATCATCCGGTCTCCGAAAGATATTCGCCGTATTACCGGACATCCGGTCCTGGCTTCTATTCCGGATGTTGCCGAGGTACAGAAAAAGCGAGGCAGAAATAAATGAGTAAGTTGGAAAAAGCAATGGAAAGAGCGAAGCAGGCCCGTGGCACAGTGACAAGCCCGGCCGGTGCAGCTACTACACCGCCTCCTGTTAATAAAGGAAGAAGATTGGGGCCTACAGACCCTGTATATACACAAACCAGGGTCTATCCCTTTGATGAGACCTTGCTGGAGAAACATGGCGTCCTGACCACGGCTTTTAATCCCATCATTGTGGAGCAGTACAACCTTTTGCGGGCCAGAGTCATGGAAGCCATGACGAGTAATGGATATAATTCTATTTTAGTAACCAGTCCTGAGCCCGAAGAGGGAAAGACGCTTACTGCTGTGAATTTGGCCATCAGCATAGCCAGAGAGTCTAATCGGACAGTATTACTCATAGATACGGACATGAGGCAGCCGTCGGTTCATCGCTACCTTGGCCTTCCCGAGGGCACCGGACTCTATGAACACATCACAAAGGGAACGCCCTTGTCTGAACTCTTGATTAACCCCGGACTTCCAAGATTGACCGTGCTTCCGGCTGGTATGCCGGCGGATTATCCGGCAGATCTCCTGAGTGGTCCGGCTATGCAAGAGTTTGTCATCGATGTAAAAGGACGTTACTCCAGCCGCTATATCATATTCGACAGTCCTCCGCTTTTGGCCTATGCCGATGGGTTTTATTTGGCCCGGTATGCCGATACAGTACTTATGGTAGCCCGAAGTGGAAGTACAAAAGAAGATAATTTCAGACAGGCATTGGAGTCGCTTGGTGATCGACCTCTGCTTGGAACAGTCCTCAACCGAGTGCCTGAAGGGCAAGGTCCTGTTTATAGCTATTACTGAAAATGTTGAACGAGTTCTGAGTTTTGAGTTCTGGGTTTATTGGGTTTATTGGGTTTGTTGGGTTTGTTGAGTTTGTGGACCGTTGATTCGTGAGTACGGTTACTAAAATTCTTCCCGAATTCTGCTCGTGTGATGACTTAGTATTATGTATGAAGATTTTTTCGACCTCCAAGAACATCCATTTAAACTCCTGCCTGATCCTGGTTATATCTTTTTGAGCCATCAGCATCGACTCGCCTTGGTGCATTTAGAATATGGTTTTTTAAATAACGCTGGTTTCGTTGTCATAACAGGGGAGATCGGCACTGGAAAGACTACTCTGATTAAAACGTTGCTACAGCGTTTAGATCAGACCACATTAGTTGCCTCTATCTTTAACACTACGGTTGGCCCGGATGAGTTTTTCTCACTTATCCTCCAGGAACTGGAGCAGGAAACTGCGGGCCATAACCGGGCTGAAAAGATAGAGCAACTCAATGCATTTCTGATTTCCTGCTATGCCCGGGGCCAAAGGGTTGTTCTTATCGTGGATGAGGCACAGAATCTAAGCCTTGCAACACTTGAAGAAATCAGGCTTTTATCTAATGTCCAGACAGATAAGGACTACCTTATACAGATTATTCTGGTTGGGCAGCCTGAATTGCGACGCAAGCTGTTACATCCAGGTCTTCAACAACTGGCACAACGTATATCTGTCTACTATCATCTTAAACCATTAAATGAAGTGGAAACCTCGGCCTATATCCGCCACCGTCTGAGTGTCTCCGGTGGAAAAGATGCTGAAGATATCTTTTCCCGGGAGGCTATAAAAGTCATATATAAGTATACACAAGGCACTCCACGATTGATAAATCTCCTTTGTGATGCGTGTATGGTCCATGGTTTTGCGGATCAGGTTCAGGCCGTGGCCGCAAGTATTGTTGAGGATGTAATAAAAGGTGATGGCGCAGGAACTTTTTGGGCACTTGCCTCAACCACTGCTTCCAAACCGGAGGATGCAAGCCGACATGCTGCAGACACGCCTGAATCAATGGGTAGTGGGGGCAGGCTTGGGAATCTGGAAGAACAAGTCGGGCAAATAGGAAAAGGACTCATTGCTCTCAGTCGGCTGGTACATGAGAGGCTCTTTTCTGACGGGGTCCCATCCCTGGGAGGAGAAACCGAGACAGAAAAACAGTTGTTGCAATTTCTTGAAGCGGAGAGGGCAAAAGTGCGGCTACTTGAAAAGCAATGCCATAAACATCTTGAGCAAATAGCTGAGCTTTCACATACGTCTCACGAGGTAGTCAGTGAGGCGAATACTCCTGTCACCAAAATGATTTCACCGTGGCGTAGGCTATGGCCTCCGGGATCATTTTATTCTAAACTGAAATTTATAATCAAGAGGTAGCAGCTATGTCGGCAATAAATCGTTTCATGCTGTTGGGGCTTATTCTATGTCTGGCAATAAGCGCCTGTTCTTCTCCGCAGGAAAAACGTGATAGCTTTATGACTAAGGGTGAAAAGCTGGAGGCGGGGAAGGATTATGTAAGAGCCAGGCTGGAGTTCAAAAATGCAATAAAGGTCGATTCTCAATGTGTTGATTGCTATGCCGGTCTGGCAGGAGTAGAGCTTGCACTGAAAAATTTTCGGGAGGCGTATGCAGCCTATTCCAGGGCCGTTGAGCTGGCACCCGAACGAATGGATCTCCAGCTTGCTTTGGGCCGGTTGTTTCTTCTTGGACGGTCTGCTGATAAGGCGGAGGAAAAGGCCCATCTCATAATCTCCAAAGAGCCTGACAATCAAAATGCTCAGATCCTGCTTGCCATGGCTCTTGCCCTTCAAAAGGACAAAAGAGAAGAGGCCCTCGATCTACTGAAAAATATTCGCAATGATGCCCCTGCGCGGCCTGAAGGTTATATCCTAGCGGCCAAGATACTTGCAAGCCAGGGTTATATATCAAAGGCTGAGTCAATGCTGAGAAAAGGCATTGAAAATTCTCGGGCACCCCGTCCTTTTTTGCAGGCATTACTCTCTATTTATTTTCAGCAAAAAGATTGGGATGGTGTCCTGGATGTGGCCAAAGAGATGGAATCACTTGCCCCGGACGATGCTCGTGCTCACCAGATGCTTGCCCAGATCTATGAGCAGAGGGGAGAAATCGATTTGGCACAAGAAGCCTGGCAAAAGGCATTAGACAAGGAGCCGGATAACTCTCAGCTTGTTCTGGCCCTCTCCCAGTTCTGGCTGCGGCAGCAGAAATCCTCTGAGGCCGAGACTAAGCTGAGAGATGCCTTAGAAAAAAAACCTGATGCCCTGGAATTGCGCCTGGCCCTTGCCCGCTTGTTGACTATCACCGGCAGGGGCTCTGATGCCCTTGATGTCCTTGAGAAGGTTCGGGAGAAGGATATTAGCAAGCCGCAGCGTATTGCATTGCTGAATGAAAAGGCAAGAATTCTTTATTTTACCGGGAAACTTGATGAATCTGATGAATTGGTATCTGAGATACTTAAGGAAAATCCCACGAATCCCCCTGCGCTTCTTATACAGGCCCGCATTGCACTGGTTCGCAGAGAAGGCGCCTTGGCAGTAAACGCCCTGCGAACCCTTTTAGATGATGCACCGGATAATGTACAATACCGAATATTGCTGGCACAGGCCCACTTGATTAATAAGGAGTTTAAGCTCGCAGAGGATCAACTTCGCAGTGCCACGCAAAAAACCCCAAATGACCAAAGACCTTGGCTGGCGCTGGTAAAATTATATTTATTGGAAAAAGACATGAACCTTGCCCAGAATGCCATTAATGACGCACTCAAATCAGTCCCTGACTCGGCTGGCATTTATGAGCTTCAGGGAAGAATTCAATGGTTCAAGGGAGATACTTCATCTGCTGAGAAAAGTTTCAGGAAGGCAATAGAGCTTAATCCCAATTGGCTGATTCCCTACCGTGACTTGGCCGGTGTACTTGCAAAGTCGGACAAATTGGACGTGGCTGAAAAGGATATTAAAGATGCTGTGGTAAAGCATCCCAAGGCATGGAATCTGAAAATCCTTCTGGCCACCTTCTATGAGCAGACCGGGCAGACCAAATCTGCCATTTCAGTGTACGAAGGTCTTATTAAAGATATGCCGGAAAATTCTTTAGTATATAATAATTTGGCATATCTTTACACAGACTACTATGACGACAAAGAGCATCTTGCTCAGGCCAAGGACCTGGTGGAACGGGCATTGTCTGAACGCCCCGGAGATGTATCTGTTTTGGATACTCAGGCATGGATTCTCTTTAAAACCGGAGAACCGGAGAAGGCCCTGGAGGTCATAGATACAGTGGATGCCGATGTGCAAAATCCTACTTTACTGTATCACAAAGGAGTTGTGTTGATTGCACTGGGTGAAAAAGAAAAAGCGCGAACAGCTTTGAAGCAGGCATTAGAAGATGAAAATCTGTTCCCTGAACGAAAAAAGGCTCAAAAACTCCTGACAGATCTATGAGGGAAGTGATAATTGAGGGATTGGGGGTTCAGGAGGGTTATTTTTCTTTCGTTAACCTTGCGAGCTGTTGGGCCAACTGCCATAAACCCAATAAACTCAACAAACCCAATAAACTCAATAAACCCAACAAACCCTGAACCCCTGAACGGTTACGGCTATCGTTTATCCAGTATCTCCCTTATGCTTTTAGAAAGTTGTTTCATGCTGAAGGGCTTTTGAATGAAACCATCGCAACCGCGTTGCATTATTTTGGTTGCATCACCGTTTACACTGTATCCGCTTGAAAGGAGCACCTTGATATCTGGGTTAATCTCCTTCATTTTGTCATAGGCTTTGTCACCACCCATCTCAGGCATGATCATGTCGAGGATCACTATGTTAATCTTGTTTTTGTTGTTGCTGTAAACTTCTACGGCTTCTTTTCCGTTTCCGGCCGACAATACCTTGTATCCCAGTTGCCCTAAAAGCGCCCCGCCAACCTCACGGATCATCTCTTCATCATCTACAAAAAGCACAGTCTCCGTACCCTTCAATAGCTCGCTGGACACCTCCTTTTCTTCAATTACTTCCTTATCTGAGGCAGGCAGATAAATGCTAAAGGTGGTTCCCTTACCTTGTTCACTATAAACGTTAATGAAGCCTTCATGGTTTTTTATGATACCATAGGCGGAGGCAAGGCCTAAACCTGTTCCCCTGCCCATTTCCTTAGTAGTAAAAAACGGCTCGAATATCCTATGGCGGGTGGCCTCGTCAATACCGATCCCGGTGTCGGTTATAGAGATTTTCACATAACGGCCCGGCGTTATGTGAAATGGCTTGACATAGCTCTTATCCAGTGTGATGTTTTCTGTTCGAAGGTAAAGCTCTCCGCCTCCGGGCATGGCCTGCCAGGCATTTACATAAAGGTTTAAAAGCACCTGTTCTATCTGTCCCTTGTCTACCTCTACCGTCCAGATATCTTCCTGATATTTTCCATAAACACTTATCTCTTTCTTGGTGCGGCCGAACATATCGGAATTTTTGCTGACCAGATCGTTTATGTCGGTTGGCTTGACCTCGTATTTGCCGCCTCTGGCAAAACCCAGGAGTTGTTTTGTAAGATCCGCTCCCCTTTTAACTATATCTTCTATTTCCTTGAAATGTATGTAGTTGGGATGGCCGGAGTCAATATCCATTGACATCAAGGAGGTGCGGCCCTGGATACCCATGAGCAGGTTGTTGAAATCATGGGCAATGCCTCCGGCCAGGGTCCCGATGGCCTCCATTTTTTGGGATTGTTGGAGCTGGTTTCTGAGTCGCCTTTGCTCGGTGACATCTGTTTGGACCCCAATCCATTTTGAGGCGTTGCCTTTCTCATCCAAAATAACAGTGCCGCGATTCCACCAATAATGGACGATCCCATCCTTTCCAAATATACGGAATTCTTCATGATAAGGCCCATGGGTCTTTATGTGTTTTTCAATAGAGGCCATTACGTGGTCGAGGTCATCAGGGTGGATTATATCTCTCAACGCCTCTATTGTCCTTGGCAATTCACCAGGTTCATATCCAAGATGTTCATCGATTTTGCCAAACCATTCAAGATGACCGCTTTCAAGGTCCCATTCGTAAATTAAGTGGCTTGCGCTTTCTGCTGCAATGCGGAATCGTTCTTCGCTCTTTCTTAATGCCTCTAATGCCCTGGAGGCGCGAATTGTCTCACAACTGTATGAGGCTAATATCAGGCCTAACTCCCGGTCTTGGTGCGTGAAGGGCGGCTCGGTTTTGCAATGAAGAGAGATGATGCCGAAAATTTTATCATTTTCATCCAGTAATGGAAATATAAGGAGCGAACCCTCTTTGTAGCCATCCCAGCCACTTGAGATCATATCGCTTTCTTCATTGATATTTTCCATAAAAATCGGTTCGCATGTTGTGATTACACGTTCGAAGACACTGTCTTTTCTCAAGGGAAAGGGGATTTTGGGAAGCGCGTGCCGGGGGCCGAGTGAATCAACAAGGACCAGGGAGGCTTCTTTGCACATATAGAGGCTTCCACCCTCGGCTGACAGGTTCTTGGCAAACTCTTTTAAAAGGAGCGGACCGATCTCAAGGAGCGGACCAAATCCCTTTAAACGTGAGCTACTTGCAAGCCTTTTGGCCGAAGTGACGATCATGTTAAGCCGCTTGTTAATTCCCTCCAGTTCCTTGTTTCTGTTCCGCAATGCCTCCTCAGCCTGTTGTTCCTTTTCCCTGTGGTCGATTTTTTTAAAGACGTCTTCTAAAAGTTTCAATAATTCTGTCGGTTGGACGGGCTTTTGCACATATTTGAACGCCCCTCTGTCCAGCGCAGCCATAGCGGAATCCGTGTCCGGATACCCTGTTATCATGATACAGAAGCAATCAGGGTTTGTTTGTTTCAGTTGGTCCAACAGCTCCGTCCCCGAACAATCCGGTAATCTTACATCCAGGATCGCCGCCTTTGGTTTTCGTTGTTTTGCCAGTTCCAATCCTTCGGCGCATGTGGCGGCAGTAAGCAGTTCATAGCCCTCATCCTGAAGAATATCAGTCAGGTTGTCGCGCAGATCACTGTCATCATCGACAATAAGAATCGTATTGGCGATCATAGCCGGGCACCTCCAGGTTTGTGGTAGGTATTGTTGCGTAGTCCGGAGCATATGCCTTTAATCATGCGAAACAGCCGGTCCATGTCAACGGGCTTGCTTAAGATAGCGAACACGCCCTCCTCCAGCGCCTGTCGTATCAGGTCTTCCACGCTATATGCCGTAACCATGATGACCTTGACATTAGGATTGCGCCTTTTTATCTCAATAAAACTTTCCACACCGTTCATCCCCGGCATCTTTATATCCATGAAAACAACATCAAAGGTCTGAGCACCGGCCAGCTCGATGCCTTCTTCACCGCTGGTGGCCGTTACGACCTCGTAACCTTCGTTTTCCAATACATCTCTGGTGCTGTCCAGGAATTCCTCGTTATCGTCAACCAATAATATTCGCCCATTCATGAATAGTCCCTTCCTACGGTAAGCGTTCAGGGTTACCTTATTGGATTGTTGATTGCTCTTGCGAATTACCTCGCAGTCAATTGTCAAGCCACGAACCCCTGAACCCGTGAACTGTTACAGAATATCTGGGCATTTTTAACTCTTCACTTTTAACTCTTAACTCCCATGGGGATCACAAAGGTTACCTTTGTCCCATGGTTTGGCACGCTGTCCAGGGAGACATGGCCACCGTGTTCCTCAACTATCTTGCGGACAATGGCAAGCCCCAGTCCGGTCCCGCGTGCCGACGTGGTAAACAGCGGTTCAAAAGCCCGGCAGGCTGTCTTGTCATCCATCCCGATTCCGTTATCCTCAACTTCTATACGTATTCCGTTATCGGCAACTGAAGTAGATACCTTAATTTTGGGTTGATAAGGGCCATGTTTTTCGTTCACATGACGTGCGGTAACTGCCTGGAGCGCATTATTTACCAGGTTGAATACAACACTATGCATTTTATCCCTGTCAAAATGGACCACAAGGAGATCAGGAGAGCATTCTGTAACAAGGACTACATTTTCAGGTATTGTTATCTCGTCCAGCGTTTTTTCAAGCCAGGGGTTAATTTCTCCCTGAGTTGCCTCGGAATGCCGTCCCCGTGTGTATTCCAGCAACTCATCTACAATTGAATCGCATAGATCAACCTGTTTCTCGATCCTGTTTAGATGCTTGGTAATTTTCTCGTCGGCATGGTTTAATTTTCGCTGAAGATAGAAGGCTGATGAGCGAATTACCCCTAGAGGGTTGCGGATCTCATGGCTCACAGTGGCTGTGAGCTGGCCGAGCACTGACAACCTTTCGCGCTTGACCAGTTCCTCTTGAGCAGCCTCCAGATCGTGTGTTCGCTCCTTGACCAGCTTTTCAAGGTGATCGCGGTATTTTACCAGTTCCTTCTCGGCCCGCCTGTGCTCTTTTTCAAGTTGTTTCTCTCTTGTTACATCTTTTGCACAGCCAACCATACCTATCATATTATGTTGTTCATCCCAAAATGGAGCTTTATAGACATCAAAAACAAAAAATTTCCCTTTGAGGTAACCTGATTCTTCGAATTTTCGCGACCTTTTGCTTTTCATAACCGCTAAATCGGTAGCATGGCATGTTTCTCCGAATGTATGGTAATCCGAATTTTCAGGATGGGATTTTCTTTCCCTATCGGCAAAATCCATATCTGTTTTACCAATAAGTTCATCTGTGTCTTTGGCATCAAGCATTTTTTTACAAAAGGCCTTATTGCCAAAAACAAATTTACCCCCCAGGTTTTTTGTCCATATAAGGTCCGGCAGATTGTCACACATCATCCTGACCATGGAATATAAGTGCTTGTAGCGGCTTTTGCTCTCCTGCAGCGTTTTTTCCGCCTGCCTGCGTGATTCTTCCAGCGCCATGTTATGGAGGGCAATGCCTATATCACCGGCCACCTCCTGCAATAGTCCCTTTTCCTCGTCATCAACAGTGACATCGGGTGCAAGCAATACGGCAAGCAGGCCAAAAAACCGATCTGCGTGCTCGACCCGGATGATTGCAACGTCTTTGGTGACACATGCGTCTTTGAAGAAGCAATCTTCGCAATCTCTGGATTTGTCCAGGACTACAAGACGGTTCTTCTGAACCAGCGCTTTTTTTATGCAAGGAGGATGGTCGCCATTCATGATGTGTCGGCAGAAACCGGAGATATTTTCCCCGAAACCAGAACCCACTACCGTGGAAAATGTCTCGTCATTCTGCAAAAATCCCAGCCATGCGGCATTGTAGGCCCGTGTTTCTATCAGGGCATCACAGGCTTTCTGGAGGAGACTGTCCCTGTCCTTTTCCACCATAATCAACTGATTGATATTTCTGATGATCTGGAGCACGCTGTTCAGGTGTTCAATGTGCCTTTCGGCCTTTTTACGTTCAATAGCATAGCGCATGGAGCGCATCAGAGAGTTGCTGTCCAGTTGGTTTTTGGAGAGATAATCCTGAGCGCCTGCCTGCAATACCTTATTTCCAATCGTCTCATCTTCAAGGCTGGCCAGCACGACAATCGCAACCTCTGGTACTTGGGCCTGTATACTGGTGAACGTATCAAATTCCGAACTGTCAGGTAGTCCCAGATCCAACAGTACTAAATCAATGTCTTCTGCAGCAACAAGATACTTCAGTCCTGTTAACAGACTGCCGACGTGCTCCAGATCGAACGCAGCGCACTCGGCCTCGGAGACCATCTCCTGAATCAGCCGGGCATCCCCCGGGTTGTCCTCAATCAGCAAAACTTTTATCATTTTGGATTGCTTATTCATTTTTTTCTCTTGGATGTCTCAACCGAAATTAAGCAATTAGCTATTAGTTTGTTGGTGATTCTTCGCTACGGAGTTCTATAATGTTATCGGACAAACTTTGAATAAACTGAAATAGATATGTGCTGCAGGGAACTTGTCGCAGCATAATCAGGCTGACCTCAACCAGCCGGCAAGGCTCAAGCCAAGGTAAGTCACAAGCCATCCGATAAGGAGCGAAAGAGGTATTTTCCTGTTGCTCGACCAAGGTAGCGATGAGAAGGCGACCAATGGTATCAGTGGATACAGAATTCCAGCTCCGAGTGGCGAAAAGTGTCGCAAGAGTTCCTGTATTCCCAGAAAGAACCATGGGCCCTGTATCAGGTCTATGTTTTTTCCAGGGAGGTCTATAGGTGCGTGAAACAGAATGGCCACTGCAATAGAACCGGCGAGAATACTCAGAAAAATCTTCCGGCTCAGGATCACCCGACGGGTATGATACCAGGTGCCAAGCCCCCATAACAGGGCGGTAAGGAGCAGATGCATAAGGTAGATACGGCTTAAACCCTCATCTGTGCTCGCCATCAGGAAACGGTTGAGTCCTGAGCCAATCAGTGGGATTTTCATCAGGAGGTGCTCGGCAATTGTGCCCGCAGCCTGACCCGTTCCATCATACCGCAGGACATATCCGGTAAACAGGGCAAGGATACTCATGGGGATAGTAAGGCTCAGGACAGTCCACTGCCTAGGGCCTGAGGGCCGGATAGAGATTTTTAACAGATCATCAATACTTTGCCATGCGTGATAAATAAGTAAAAGGAAAAATGCCTGGCTGGTCCAAAAGTGCAGGGCCCTCCAGAAGGCACCAAAGGGAAGTATTGCTTCGATGGCAACGCTGGTTACAAAAGGGTCTGCCACCTCGTACTGATAGGCCACAACAAAGCCCGAACCTATAGAGGCCAGCAGTGCTGCAACAGTCATCTCGCCGACTCTGTCAAAATTCAGCATTGTAAGAAGAAGTCTCTTATTTACGGACAGGTCCTAACCTAACCGCCTGTTCAGGGTGGCCTCCCTACCGACAAAATCCGGATATAACCCGTGGCTGAGATCGAATTCCCCTGGAAAGTCAGAGGTAAGAAAGTCTAAAAGATGCCCTCTTATCTTCTGCGCGGTAGAGCACTCAAGAATATTTCGAACCAAAGCGCCGCATCGATTCTGGTTACTCATTCGAATCATGCGCTTGATCTTTGGTATATCCAGGGCGTTCATACTCAGTTCGTCCAGACCCATGCCGATAAGTATAGGAAGATAGATCGGTTCTCCTGCCATCTCTCCGCAAACCGCCGCCTCAATTCCAGCTTCATGGGCTGCCTCTATTGTACGATAGATCATCCTCAAAACACCGGGGTGTAAGGGCTCGTAGAGATGTGCCACATATTCGTTACCTCTATCGATTGCCAGGGAATACTGAATAAGATCGTTTGTACCTATACTGAAGAAATTCACTTCCCTAGCAAGGACATCTGCCAAAAGTACAGCAGAGGGGACTTCTATCATAATGCCTGTTTTAATATCTTCATCAAATAGAATGCCCTCTCTCCGCAGCTCATCCTTGGTCTTATCTAAGTGTTCCTTGACCTGAATTATTTCTGATTTGCCGGATATTAAAGGAAAAAGCATCCTCACATCCCCGTATGCACTGGCTCTGAGTATTGCCCTGAGCTGTGTGCGAAACAGATCTGATTCTTTCAAACAGAGCCGAATCGCTCTCAGCCCGAGGGCCGGATTGCTTTCATCGTCCAGAGAGACTGATGACAAGAACTTGTCGCCGC
>JAYEFH010000040.1:0-5119 GCA_034658555.1 Thermodesulfobacteriota bacterium
CCCCGTTTTTCAGAGTAAAGGCATGATATTCATAGAGACGAAGTTAAAAGAGGCATATATTATTCAGCTTGAGCGAATAGAGGACGAACGCGGTTTTTTTGCCCGGGCCTGGTGTAAAAGAGAGTTTAACCAACATGGTTTGATGGCGCAATTGGTTCAGTGCAACGTTTCGTACAATAAAAAACGAGGTACACTCCGAGGTATGCATTACCAGGTAGCGCCACACGAAGAGACTAAGTTGGTACGTTGTACAATGGGTTCAATATATGATGTAATTATAGATTTGAGACCGGATTCACCAACTCATAAAGAATGGATTGGTGTGGAGCTGAATGCAGAAAACAGGCAGATGCTTTTTGTACCAAAGGGATTTGCTCACGGCTACCAGACATTAGTAAACCATACGGAGGTCTTTTATCAGGTGTCGGAATTTTACAGTCCAGAGGCCGAGCGTGGTGTGCGATGGAATGACCCTGTCTTTGGAATAGAGTGGCCGATAGTCGATAATTTGGAGGTTTCGGAAAAGGACAAAAGCTGGCCGGATTACGTTTGACTTACTAAATTGAGCGATTAGTCTTAGCGCTAGATATTACTTTAATGATTGCAGAATGTTTTGTTATTATAATTTTTTACCCATTGGGTGGTATCTTTAATTAACGTAATTCCTTGATTTTTCAAAGCTAAACCCTAATGGCTAACAGCTAATCGCTCAATTCAGGTTTGATAGCAGAGGATAGTAGATGATTATTGTAGATACGGCGCTGGAGAGAAGGCACGACGAAGGCAATCCTATTCGAGTCGCCCTGGTTGGTGCTGGTTTCATGGGGCGAGGCATCGCTCTTCAAATTATTACATCAGTTAAGGGAATGCGGCTGGTGGCAATAGCCAACCGAACCCTGTCGGAAGCTGAAGGAGCTTACAAACAGGCCGGTGTAACCGCTGTAAAGACTGTTGATAATGTGTCTCAAATGGAAGACGCTATTGCACGAGATCAATATGCTGTAACTGATAACGCATCCCTGGTATGTCAGGCCGAAAATGTTGAGGCACTGATAGAAGTGACCGGACACGTTGAGTTCAGCGCCGGTGTCATATTAGAGGCGATCAAGAACAAAAAACATGTCATATTAATGAATGCCGAACTGGACGCCACGATCGGTCCCATCCTGAAAGTTTACGCTGATCGTGCAGGCGTGATTTTCACTAACGCCGATGGGGACCAGCCAGGCGTGATCATGAACCTTTATCGTTTTGTGCGGGCCATAGGATGTAGACCTGTCCTTGCGGGTAACATGAAGGGATTGCAGGATGTCCGCCGTACGCCGGAGACTCAGAAGGCATATGCGGAAAAATATCATCAAAAGCCCAGGATGGTTACCTCATTTGCAGACGGCACCAAGATCTCAATGGAAATGGCTGTAGTGGCCAACGCCACCGGTTTCAAGGCAGGAAGGCGTGGAATGTATGGACCAAAATGTTCTCACGTGAATGAGGCGGCCGATCTGTTTCCAATGGATCAAATGCTCGACGGAGGCTTGGTCGACTATATCCTGGGCGCTGAACCTGGCCCCGGGGTGTTTGTAATTGCCTACAATGATCATCCCATTCAGCAACAATATTTGAATTATTACAAAATGGGCCAAGGCCCTCTTTACACTTTTTATACACCATATCATCTGTGCCACCTAGAAACACCACTCACCGTTGCCAGAGCAGTATTGTTCAGTGATCCTGCCATCACACCTATAGCCGGCCCGGTCTGCGACGTAATCACTGTCGCAAAACGCGATCTTGAAGCCGGAGAGAAGCTGGACGGCATAGGTGGCTTTACCTGTTATGGCATGCTCGATAACTCAGTCGTATGCAGGCAAGAAAATCTCCTGCCCATGGGTTTGTCTGAAGGGTGTCGCCTTAAAAGGCGAGTCGCCATGGATCAGGCCATTTCCTATGATGATGTGGAGTTGCCTGCAGGAAGGCTGTGTGACAAGCTGAGGGCTGAGCAAGACGAGTATTTTGCTCAATAGTCCATGAAAATCCTGGGCCGTTTCCGTAGATTATTGCTAACCACAAACACAATCAAATGAATTCAAAAAGCGAATCAACTACAGTCATCAAACCCAAATCAGGCTGGCAGCTCATAAATTTCAAGGAACTGGTAGACTATCGCGACCTATTCTACTTCCTGGTTTGGCGCGACATTAAAATATTATATGCTCAGACCATACTGGGATTCTTATGGGCAATACTGGTTCCTCTTATACAGATAGTTATCTTCACCATCATTTTTGGCAAGGTGGCAAAAATATCCACTGAAGGTATTCCATATATTCTATATTCTACCGTGGCAATTATTCCATGGACTTATATGTCTCAGGCAATGTCTCAGTCAAGCCTGAGCCTGGTAACCGGACAAGGTATGCTTGGGAAAATTTACTTTCCCCGGATCATGTTTCCAATGACGTCCGTTTTAGCCAAACTCGTTGATTTTGCAATTTCTCTTGTAATTCTATTCACCGCTTTAATCTATTATCGCATAACGCCCACATGGAATTTGTTGTTTTTTCCACTCTTTTTTCTCCAGATGATTTGTATCCCTGCCGGGGTCGGCATGTTTTTGTCAGCTTTGGCAATTCGGTTTCGTGACGTGAAGTTTGCAATGCAGTTTATTCTTCGGATGTTGATTTATTCTGCACCGATTGTCTATTCTGCATCATCAATACCGGAAAAATATAGACTTTTTTATTCTTTGAATCCTCTAGTAAGTGTCATAGAGGGTTTTCGGTCCTGTCTGTTGGGCACACCTATGCAGTGGCAATATATTTTTCCAGGTCTTCTTACTTCAATTGTGCTGGTCGTTTTTGGTGCTTTATATTTCTCTCGCATGGAGAGAGTATTTGTTGATGTAATCTAAGGAACCGTCAAGTAGTCGAGTGGTTGAGTCGTCAAATGGAAAACGCAAAATATGATGATTTTCGAGATTTAGAAGTGTGGAACAAATGTCGAGATATAAGACGAAAAATCTGGGATGTATGTAAAAAGTTCCCCGGAGACGAAAAATACCGATTGTCTGATCAGATGATTCGGGCATCAAGATCATCCACAGCATGTATAGCCGAAGGTTACGGCCGTTATCATTATCAGGAGAATATTCAGTTTTGTCGACAGTCGAGAGGATCTCTTTATGAGTTGATTGACCATGTTGATGTGGCGCTGGAATGTGAACATCTCGATAGTAATCGTGCTGAAAGCCTGATACAAGAGATAAAGACAGCAACCAGGATTCTTAATGGGTATATCAAATACCTGAAAGGCCGGAAGGCGACCAAACAATAACGAACCGGCCAACGTCTCAACCATTTAACTATTCGACTATTCAACCATTTGACCAGTCAACTATTCAATAACCAAGAATTATGAACTCAAAGGACATAGCAATCAAAGTAGAGGGAATAAGCAAGTGTTATCGCATTGGGCTGAAGGAGCAGGTGCACGATAGCATGGGTGGTGCAATAATTAATTTTATTAAGAACCCTTTGAAAAACTATCGGAAGTATCGTTCGCTTTATAAGTTCGACGACGTTAAAGACAATTCATTTGCCGAATCCGCTGATATTATTTGGGCTTTGAGAGATGTTTCTTTCACTGTAAAAAAAGGAGAGGTTTTAGGAATTATTGGAAGAAATGGCACTGGCAAATCTACTCTCTTGAAGATTCTCGCAAAGATTACAGATCCAACAACAGGGCTGGCAGAAATTCATGGAAGAGTATCAAGTTTGTTGGAGGTAGGTACTGGTTTCCATCCAGAGCTAACAGGAAGAGAAAATATTTATTTGAACGGAACCATACTTGGCATGAGAAAGACGGAAATAGATAGGAAGTTCGATGAGATAGTGGATTTTTCCGGAGTTGAGAAGTTTATGGATACGCCGGTAAAGCGTTACTCAAGTGGAATGAGGGTCCGCGTTGCTTTTGCTGTTGCAGCTTACCTGGAGCCGGAGATATTGATTATTGACGAAGTGCTGGCGGTTGGTGATGAAGAATTTCAGAAGAAGTGTTTGGGGAAGATGCGGGAAGTAGGACAAGCAGGACGTACAGTTCTTTTTGTATCCCACAATATGCCGGCTGTTACACGCCTATGCAGTCGGACAATATTGCTTGAAGAGGGGCAGATCCTTAAGGACGGATCTTCGCGGGACGTGATTAGTGCCTATTTAGGTGCTGAGACGGGCACAATAGGGGAGCGCGTGTGGCTTGATCCTTCAAAAGCACCGGCGGGAGAGATTTGTCGTCTCAGGGCTGTAAGGGTTCGATCAGAAGATGGAAAGATTGTTGAAACATTGGATATACGTCAACCAGTGAAATTGGAGATAGAATTTGAGGTCCTTAAACCAGAACATGTGTTGATGCCCCACTACAGTATTTTCAATGAAGAGGGCATACATCTATTTTCTGCCCATGACATTGATTCTGAATGGCGAGGACGCCATCGTTCTATAGGGAGATATGTGAGTACCGTCCGGGTTCCTGGAAATTTTTTTGCAGAGGGAACTATGCTTGTTAATGTTGGAGTGACTACTCTTAACCCGAATATTCCTCAATTCTACGATGCCGATGCGGTAGCGTTTTACGTCGTGGACAATTTGGAGGGTGATTCCGCAAGAGGAGATTGGCACAAACACATGGACGGGGTTGTGAGACCTATGCTGGAATGGTCAACTGAGTTTTATCCACAGAACATGTCGTGATTTTCCTACAGTATTTTAACCTGAATTGAGCCATTAGCTAATGGCTAACAGCTAATCGCTTAACTTAGGTTATAAAACTATCGGGCGAGAAATAGGAAAAAGATTTCCCATCGCGAGAAAAACTTTTCTCTAGTAAAGAATGTTGTTCAAAGTTTTCTCAAAATAAGGCAAAAGAACACTTTTGGGAACCGACAGCTTGGCATTTATCTTGCATTAAATCTAATATCGCATTTGCGGAAGGACTTTTTTGACAGCATGTATCCTGTTGATCCTGTTAAAAAAATCGAAATTCCCATACTGTTAAATCAATATTTTTTCTGACGGAGATATTAGAGTGAAGATAAGTAAAATTTTTTTGAGCATTTTATTATTTC
>JAYEFH010000041.1:0-5089 GCA_034658555.1 Thermodesulfobacteriota bacterium
AAGCCATACCGAGGCCACGATGAAGACCCTTGATAATTCAGTTGCACTGTACAACCTGTACTGGGACGGTGCCGTCAAGATGAAGGAAGAGCTGAAGGCCAAGGGCCTGCTGAAAAAAGACCCATGGAGAGACGGCTATCAGGAGCTTATGTATTACCTGTGGCATCATACAGGCAGACGGGCCCGCCAGGGTTCGGCAATGAACGGACCGGATTATGCGCACTGGCACGGTTTCTTCCAGATGTTCCAGGTATATAAGGATATGCAGGATATCTATGAATGGCGGATAAAGAACAATAAGATCGAAGATCTCAGTACGGTAATGAGTTCTGGGCCGCTTTAAACAAAAAGCGACAGTCCATTGGCCAAACTATGGCAAGCTAGACAAAGACCGGCACCATTGTCATTTGAAGAAAGGCCATCCAACCTATGTGGCTATTTGGGAACTGAAAGACAAGGAAATTTGTTTGGTGGAGGTGATTTATGCTGGAACCCACGAAAAAGCACCTTACTAAGGTAGAACTTCGCTTTGTAGGGCCGGCCAGCCGCAAGGTTGATGCGATCAAGGCATTGCATACCCTGGGGTTTCTGAATGCGATCAATGGCTCCGGGGCAATTCCGTTCTCAGAGATGGAGAACGGCAAAAGGACAATTGGCAAGAAAAACGCCAAGGTGTTTGCAAAGGTCCTGAGCGTTGATTATCGTGTATTCGGCAATATCCCGTAGCAGGCAGGCCTCCGTGCCTGCCTGCCCTGACAATATGCAACCACAGGGGAAAGGGCAACCACAGGGGGTTTGCCCCTACATTATTTAAAAACGAATTGCATCACATACGGGAATACATCATCATCAATCCAGCCAAATGGGAATGAACTTAGCGCCCTTCGGGCGGACTTTTTATAACCAATTGATTTGATAGCCAATAAAATGGGAATTCCTATACTATTGAATTTAGTTTTTGTTCTTTTTTATTATGCTATATTGTGATAAAAATTCATGATTCTAGGGATGGTTCCCTATCATGTGATGTATAAAAGAGTTGTTTGTTTGATCCTAAATTGATCCTAAATTAAGCGATTAGCCTTTAGCTATTAGTTAATGATTATCGGTCTAGTCGCCCTGACGAGCAGGATGTTTTACTATTACAATCATTTTTCAAAGCTAAACGCTAATGGCTAACAGCTAAACGCTCAACTTAGTGTGATGATACAGTTATGAAGATACCAGTTATTAATCTGAGTGAATGTGATGACTGCGAGGCATGTCTGGATCTGTGTCCTGCAGTCTTTAGAAGACACGACGCAGGTTACATTGAGGTGGTTGATCTGCCGGAATATCCGGAAGAAAAGATAGATGAAATCATCAAGAACTGCCCTGCCCAATGCATTACATGGGAAGAAGACTGAGGTGAAGATTGATAATGATGAAACGTAATGTCATCATATTCATGATTTTCGTCAGTTCTTGCCTGCTGTTTAGTCCGGCACAGATGTTACCGGCTGCCGAGACAGAAAATTCTGATACACCACTTACTCTGGGAGAAGCAATCAAGATTGGACTGGCCAACAATCCGAGCATAACAGCGGTCCAGTCCCAGGTAGATGCATCGAAGGCCAGAGTTTCTCAGGCTCGTTCCGGTTTTTTCCCACGGCTGGATATCAGTCAGTCTTTCAATCGAACAACCAACCCCATGTGGGCCTTTGGCACAAAGCTTAATCAGGAAGTCATATCCTCAGAGGATTTTGACCCGGAAAGACTCAATGACCCGGACGCGATAGATAATTTCGCGGCCACGGTCTCTGTCAGTATGCCGCTCTACGACCGGGGAAAAAACTGGATCGGGCTGAACCAGGCCAAGCTGGATCATGAGGTTTTCTCTCTGTCCGCGGATCGCATTCAACAACAGGTCATTGTAAATATCGTTATATCCTATTCTGATGCCCTTCTTGCCCATGAGAATTTGCTTGTGGTGGTCCAAGCACTGGAGACGGCCAAGGCCCATTTAAAGATGGTACGTTCACGTTTTAAGAATGGATTGGTGGTGAAAAGCGATCTGCTCCGGGCTGAAGTACGCATTGCCGAGCTTGAACAGGAGCGATTGCGGGCTCAGAGTCAGATTGATGTTGCCAACGCCATGCTTAATGCGGCCATGGGTGTTGAGATTGACCGGTCATTTCAATTGCAGACACCGCTGGAACAAACGTCTGAAAAACCAAATTTACTTAAGACCTGGATCAGTACATCTCTTAAAAATCGACCTGACCTGGAACAGATAAGGCTTCAGGAAATAATAGCCCAAAAAGAGGTAAAAAAAGCCAAGGCAGCACACCTGCCCTGCCTGTACCTGCTTGGAAGTTATGAAATCAATTCGGAAGATTTCAGTGAAACAGGCAACAATTACACCGTTGGCGCCATCATGCGTTTTAATCTGTTCAGCGGTTTTGGAATGCAGTCAAAGGTAAAGGAGGCCACGGCCGATGTGCGCCGGACCCAGTCTATGGCGCGGCGACTGGAACTGGGCATCAAGGTTGAAACAAGGCGGGCTTTCTTCCAGGCTCAGAGTGCCTATGAGTGCATCGGAGTAGCTAAGGCAGCAGTGGCCCAGGCTGATGAGGGATTGCGTATTGTACGCAACCGTTATGAGAATGGTCTGTTTACCATTGTTAATTTGCTTGATGCAGAGGTGGCATTGCAACAGGCCCGCAACAATTACCTCCGTTCGCTCCATGGTTTTAAAGTGGCCATGGCCCGGTTAAATCTGGCTGCCGGGACTGTAGATGAAACCTTTTAGTATTGGAGTACATTATGCAACATCGACTCCTGTCTCTCTTTGCCATTTTTATGCTCTTTTTCCTTTTTGCGTGCAGCGAGAAAACAGAACCCGGGACCACAACAGAATCACATCCGGTGCTGAAAGATGTGCATGTGGCAACTGTGCACATGACCGACCAGCCTCTTATTTACGAGGCCGTTGGGACAGTCAGGGCAGGCACTACCAGTAATCTGGCCGGCAAGCTGCTCGGAACCGTTAAAGCTATTCACGTCAAAGAAGGTGACCGGGTGAAACAGGGAGATACGCTTGTTATTATCGACCCGCGCCAGGTAGAGGCAGGGCTTAGCAAGGCTGATGCAGGGCTCTCGGAAGCAGAAAAAGCCCTGAAAGTAGCCATATCTACCAGGGATGCCGCCCGCGCCACGGAGAGACTCGCTCTTGCCACCTATGAGAGATACCTTAATCTCAAAACAGAGGATTCAGTCACCGCACAGGAATTTGATGAAGTTGAGGCACGCCATGGCCAGGCAAAAGCTGCCATGAAAGGGGCTGATGCCATGGTGGAAGCTGCTATGGCACGGGTCAGGCAGGCTCAGGCCGCACTGGTATCAGCCAGGATAACCAGCCAGGATGCTGTGATTACTGCTCCGCACGATGGAATCATCACAGGAAAACTGGTTGATAAGGGTGACCTCGCTGCACCGGGCACACCTTTGCTGATTCTTGAAACTGCCTGTGGCTCTCGTGTGGATATGGTCCTGCCGGAGACATATATTGATTATGTGGAGATACGGCAGAAGGTCCATGTGGATATCCCTGCTCTGAAACTGGACCCTTTCCAAGGGGCCGTCAGTACCATTGTGCCCGCTGCGGACCAACGAAGCCGGTCTTTTCTCATCAAGATATCATTACCGGTTGACAGCCATCTTAAGTGCGGCATGTTTGCACGGGTCCGGATCCCCATAGGCCATGGCAGCAAAATCCTGATACCCGGAGATGCAGTGGTTTCCCATGGACAACTCACCGGAGTGTACCTGGTAGATTCTGAGAACATAGCTCATTTTCGCCTCATTCGCCCGGGCAGGACTTTCGGGGATAACATCGAAGTGCTGTCCGGTCTCAAGGAGGGAGATCGTTATGTTACAAGGCCTTCTCCAAGGCTTAAGGACGGAGCTCGGGTGGACGTAACATCATGAAACAAGGGCTGGGTCCGGCAGGCAAAATTGCCGGGATTTTTATTGATTCCAAGCTTACACCACTTATCATCGTAGCTTCTATTATCTTAGGCATCGCTGCTGTTTATTCTATCCCAAGGGAAGAGGAGCCCCAGATCATTGTTCCGATGATCGATATATTCGCCGGGTTGCCTGGGGCAAGCGCAAAAGAGGTTGAAGAGCGAATCACTAAACCCATGGAAAAACTGCTGTGGGAAATTCCGGGGGTGGAGTATGTTTATTCCACCTCAAGTCCGGGGATGTCCATGGCAGTGGTCCGATTTTTTGTGGGAGAAAACGAAGAACACGCCATTATCAGGCTTCAGTCAAAACTGATGGCCAATTATGATCGCATCCCCTGTTGTGCTACTCCACCCCTGATCAAACCGCGCTATATCGACGACGTTCCTATACTTGCAATGACATTTTGGGCAAAAGATGTCGATCATTACACCTTGCGCAGGGTTGTAGCCGAGGTGGAAGATATTATAAAGCGTGAGGATAAAGCGTCCATCACCCGGATAATCGGCGGTTACCGGCGCCAGGTGGAAGTGCGCCTGGACCCGGTTCGCCTGGCGGCATTCCAACTGGCCCCTGGTGCAATTGCCGACATGTTGCGTGCTTCCAACCAGGAATCAAAAATCGGAAGTTTCCCCTCTGTGGATGGGGAAATCATGGTGCATACCGGAGGCTTTCTGCGTGATGCAGATGATGTGGGCCGGGTAGTGGTGGCAATCCACAATGGCCGGCCCGTTTACTTGAGAGATGTGGCTCATATCGAGGATGGCCCTGAAGAGCCGGACCAGTATGTCTTTCTTGGGACAGGCCCGGCGGCCCAGGATAAGGGAATCGTTACAGGCCCCTCAGCCAAAGGGATCTATCCGGCAGTGACCCTCACTGTTGCCAAGCGAAAGGGAGCCAATGCCGTCACAGTGGCCAATAATATTTTGCGCCGGGTGGAAGAAAGCAAGGGCCTGGTAATCCCTGAAAATATTCATATGACGGTTACCCGCAATTACGGCGAGACAGCCAAGGAAAAATCCGACGAGCTGCTGCTTCATATGTTTATTGCCGTCTTCTCAGTTACCCTCCTGATATGGTT
>JAYEFH010000042.1:0-18708 GCA_034658555.1 Thermodesulfobacteriota bacterium
TCCCGTCCTGATTAAAATAGCAAGAAGTTCCGCATTGCTTAACGTCTGTTCGCCATATTTAAGTAGTTTTTCCCTTGGGCGGTCATCTTCGGACCATTCGCGGATGGGGAGGGGATATCTAGCTTTTGTTTTTTTCATAGAAAAATTCGACCTGTGCGGTTAGCTTTTAGCTTAACAGTCCGTTTTTATACAAAGTTTTTACCTAAATATAAACTACAGAATGAAGAATGCCCAAATTTGCAAGTATTTTTCTAAAAAGCTATAAATGTCAGTCGTTCCTGCGAAAGCGGGAATCCAGTGGATGGTCACAAAATATAATTTACCCAGACTCTTTGAGAATTTACGATCATATCAGAAAATCGTAACCGTTCACGGGATTACAACGCACGTTTTACCATAACCTATCGAACTGTAAGCGTTTACAGGGTCCTGCAGATGCAAGGCGTACAGGTTCGAAGAAAATAAAGGGGTCAGCCATTAAAAGGTCTTTGTCAAGGGAATGGTTTTATTGAGCTGATACCAGCCTCGAGTGGGCAAAAGCCACTGCCTGGGTGATAATCCCGTAGTCTTCTTCCTGAAGCGTCCTGATGTCCATAAGCACTTGGTCTTCTTCAATCCTTACGATCACAGGCGGTTCGTTTTTACGGAGTTCAGCCTCGATATGCGCAGCAGAAAACGCCTTGTTTCCCGGAGTGAGAGCTACTGCCACGGACTTGAGCCGCTGCAGCGGCAAAGCACCACCTCCAACACGGGAAATAGTCTCTACGGTATTTATCGATATACCGGTGAGTTTCAAGGCCCTTAGTCGTCTTTGAAGTCGTCGGGCCCGGGATTTGAGCTTATCTCGGGAAAGACACAGCATGTTGAGTGTAGGTATAACCTTAACTGCCCGCTCCGGATCTTGATAGAGTCTCAGTACCCCTTCCAGGGCCACAAGCGTGAGCTTGTCTATCCGGACCGCCCTGTTCATTGGGTTGTCCTTTATCCGGTCAACAAATTTCTTTTTCCCGATAATGATGCCTGCCTGAGATCCACCCAGAAGTTTATCACCACTGAAACTCACCAGGTCTGCCCCGGCAGCCAGCGATTCCTGGACCATAGGCTCATGCATCATTCCATATCTTGAGAAATCTATGAAATTGCCGCTACCCAGGTCTTCAAATACAGGGACGCCGTGTCTTGCACCGAGTTCGGCCAGCTCTGAGACGGATGCGGCCATTGTAAAGCCCACCATCTGGAAGTTGCTCTGATGTACTTTGAGGAGAAGCGCGGTCTGTTCACCTATGGCAGACTCATAGTCCCTCAAATGGGTGCGGTTTGTGGTCCCGACTTCCCTCAGAATGGCCCCGCTTTTAGCCATTACATCAGGGATGCGGAAAGAACCGCCTATCTCTACGAGTTCACCTCTGGAGACAATCACCTCTTTACCCCTGGCCAGAGTTTCCAGTGTGATAAGGACTGCGGCGGCATTATTGTTTACTACAAGAGCCGACTCCGCCCCTGTCAGATCACAGAGCAACTCTTCTACGTGGCTGTATCTGCTTCCCCTAACCCCCTTTTCCAGATTATACTCCAAATTTGAGTATCGACCTGCTATATCCAGCATGGAATGAAAGATCTCCCTGGGAAGCAGAGAGCGTCCAAGATTTGTATGTATTACCACGCCTGTGGCGTTGACTACCGGCCTTAAGGAGGGCATGAGCAGTGATGTCAGACGCATTTCGATTTGTTTTTTTATGGTTTCATATCTTACTGATTCCGGGTCAGGTTCCTGTGAGGACAGAATATATGAGCGCAGACTGTCAAGGACATCTCTGCAGGCAGTTACCTTGACCCGCCGGGGGGCTTCATCGGATAATGTCTGTATCAGTTCGTCAACCTTGGGAAGCTTACGTAATAATTTTTGTTGAGATTGAGAATAATCCATGTTGCGTCTCTCTTTAATCTGGGTGGACAAAACCCGGGATACCTGGCTCAGTGCCGGTATCGAGCATTATATAGAAAAGATTAAGCACTACATTCGTGTGCAGGTCCTCCAGGTTCGAGGCGTCCGCTTTGCCCGAAAAATGAAACCTGACGAGGTCATGAAGCGCGAAGCCGAATCCATTGTAAAAGCCCTGCCAAAGGGGGCCTTTACAGTTGCCATGGATGTAAAGGGCCGGATGTTGGATTCCCCCGAACTCGCAGGGATGCTCACAGACTTGGAGACAAGAGGCGTTAGAGAGCTGACCATGGTGATAGGCGGGGCCTTGGGGCTTGCACCGGAAATAATCAAGAGAGCAGATAAGAGGTTATCCCTTTCACCAATGACCTTTACGCACGACATGGCAAGACTCATCCTGGCAGAGCAGATCTACAGGGCTTGTACTATCAAGGCCGGCGAACCCTATCATCATTGAAAAAATGATTGTTGATTGTCGATTGCTCTATTGTTTTATTCTCATGCCTTTTCCACTCAGAACTCACGAATCAACGGCTCAGTTTTTCGGTACCCCATAAACCCAACAAACTCAACAAACCCTGAACCCGCGCCTAGAATTCATTCATGCCTCCACTACAGAGGTTACCTCTGGGATTTCACTCTGAAGAAATCTCTCAATTCCCGATTTAAGGGTTATCTGGCTCATGGGGCAGCCTTTGCAGGCTCCGGTTAGAGTGACCTTGACTATCCCGGTATTTTCATCTACTTCCACCAATTCTACATCCCCGCCGTCCTGCTGCAGCATGGGACGTACTTTGTCCAATGATTTTTGTACTTTATCTTTTATCATTTTAAATTTTTTTATCCTTCATAGCAAGTCCCCAAAAGTCCCCTCTCTGTATGAGAACTCAAATATCATCTGTCTGAGTCTTTCCCAGTCTTTCTGAATCATTGATCAGCCCCAAAGACCCGCTCAAATATGGTTTTTACATGTTTGAGATGGTAATTTATGTCGAATATGGCCTTAATTTCTTCCGGGGTCAGATGCTTGGCCAAGCCTTGATCTGCCAGGAGTCTTTCCTTGAAAGTGCCATTTCCTTTCCACACCTCCATGGCCTGTTTCTGAACAATTCCATAGGATTCCTCTCTGCTGACACCTTTCTGCGTAAGTGTGAGCAATACCTGTTGTGAGAAGATGAGCCCATTGAGCATATTCAGATTATGCTTCATTCGATCAGGATATACTATTAACTTATCCAATATTCCGGCAAGACGGCTCAGTATGAAATCTGTCCCGATAAAGGCATCAGGGCCGATCACACGTTCAACTGATGAGTGGCTGATGTCCCGCTCATGCCACAGTGTCACGTTCTCAAGGGCCGGAATCGCATAAGACCGTACCAGCCGTGCAAGACCACACAGATTTTCCGACAGGACCGGATTTCTCTTATGCGGCATGGCCGAAGAGCCCTTTTGCCCCGGCCTGAAGTACTCCTCTGCCTCCAGCACTTCTGTCCGCTGAAGATGGCGCACCTCGGTTGCTATTTTTTCAATAGAGCTTGCCGGCACTGCCAGGGCACAAAATACCTCTGCGTACCTGTCCCGCTGTATGATCTGGTTGGAGGCAGGAGCAGGCTTGAGACCCAAGTGTTCGCACACATAGGATTCCACCCTGGGATCAGCGTGGGCAAACGTCCCGACAGCCCCTGATATCTTACCATAAGAGATTGTCTCCTTTGCATTCTGAAGACGCCTGCGGTTCCTCCTCATCTCATCATACCAGATAGCAAGCTTCAGACCAAAGGTGATGGGCTCGGCGTGGATACCATGAGACCTTCCTATCATCACTGTGTCTCTGTGTTCAAAGGCACGTTTTTTTATGACATCCATCAGGCCATCCACGTCATCAATGATGATTTCCATGGCCTGCTTAAATATTACGGCATTGGCTGTGTCCAGCATGTCGGATGACGTAAGACCCCAGTGCAGGTATCGGGCGGACGGCCCTACATACTCTGCCACGTTGGTAAGAAAAGCAATTACATCATGACGGGTCTTTTCCTCAATTTCGGCTATCCGTTCCGGATCAAAAGCAGCCTTGGCCCTGATGTCCTTTGCAGCCTC
The DNA here is from genome assembly GCA_034658555.1 of Thermodesulfobacteriota bacterium. GTDB lineage: Bacteria > Desulfobacterota > Dissulfuribacteria > Dissulfuribacterales > UBA3076 > UBA3076. The sequence continues at coordinate 4,046 of JAYEFH010000042.1, forward strand.
TTTTGGTACTGCTCCAAGCTCAGCCCATGCCTCTGCCGCAAGGATTTCCACCTCAAGCCATGTCTTGTATTTATTCTCCAGGGTCCATATAGCTGCCATCCCCGGCCGGCTGTATCTATCTATCATGAAAAAGGTTCCTATAATTCCGGTACGAGTCTTTAGTAGGGGTTTGTCCACCAATAATCTGTATATTCAGCTTGTCTTTTAGACCAGATAAAGGAATGAAGCGCAATAGTTACAATTTTTAAATTCAAAATTGTGTTTGAACGGATTTTCCGTTCAAACACTAACTATACCACCTGCCGGAAGTCCGGTTGATTCTGATTTATGTTCATTTGTTCAAGAGCCGAAAGTAATTATAAGGATGAAAGAAAATTTGCCGATTTTTCACAAGCGGCTCGAAGACAATGTGAATAATGAAGGGGAAATCCTTTAGGAAAAGGGACATCGGACATGAGTGAAACAGATCAGAAGACAACGCTTTTGGAAGAATTTAAACCTCAGAATATCCTAAAAGCCGAGGATTACGAATCATACATAGGACAAGAACGGGTGGAGGAGCTTAAGCGTCTTGCAGAACCCGTTATAGGGAAAGGATGGTCAAATGTTAACTCCACACTAATAGGTGGAGGAGTGTCGGAAATACTTCGCAGTGTTATTCCTCTGGCCCGGGGGCTTGGAGTGCAGGCCAATTGGTACGTGATAAAAGGTACTGATGATTTTTTCAGTGTAACAAAGAAATTCCACAATCTCTTGCAGGGGGTTGATCAACCCATTTCCATGAAAGAAATCTTCGGGGCCTATCTGGATACGATAGATAGAAACGCCAGGAATACGTTAATTGCCGCTGACATGGTAGTAATACACGACCCACAGCCTGCAGCAATGATTATGAATGGTGTAATCTTCGGCAATACGCTGTGGCGGTGTCATATTGACACCTCGGATCCCAATCAAATTGTGTGGCGCTTTCTTCTTCCCTATATCAATCAGTGCGCAGGCGCAATATTCACCATGCCGGAGTTTGTCGGCCCTGGCCTCCAGATTCCTCTGTATCAGATTTCACCCTGTATAGATCCGAAAAAGGCAAAAAACCGTCAACACTCAGATAGCGAAGCACTGGACATCCTGACTCCCCTTTTTGACGAGCATGATGTGGACCCTGAACGGCCAATCCTGACAGCGATATCCCGATACGATATCCATAAAAACCAGAGTACCATATTAAAGGCCTTCAAACGATTAAGGGAAGAGAAGAATTTTAATTCACCCCCTTATCTGATCTTTTTGGGCAATACCGCAACAGATGATCCGGAAGGGGGAGCCATGCTGGAGACGCTCAAGCAGGAGGCAGGTGATGATCCTGATGTACGGTTCTGGATTGGTGTGGAAAATAACGACCAGGTATTAGGCGCCCTGATGCATATTGCCAGAGGATTTATTCATATTTCCACCAAGGAAGGTTTTGGTCTGGTAGTATCCGAGGCTCTCTGGCAGGGAACACCTGTTATTGGATCGAGAGTAGGGGGAATTACCATGCAAGTTCTGGATAGCTATACAGGCTATCTGGTTGATCCTATGGATGTTGAAACCATTGCCGCCAAAATGGCCCGTCTGTTGGACTATCCTGATGAAGCAGCCACTATGGGCGTCCAGGGGAGAGATCATGTGCGCAAACACTTTCTCCTGCCGGAGCTGATCCGGCATTATCTCATTCTTCTTCGGTTCTATTCAGGAGTGAGTCAGGAACTGCCTGAATTCAGGTTAACCGATCTTGCCTACAGTGAAATTATCCATGCGATGAGACGTCCTCACCCACATTTGCCAAGGTTATGAGTAGCCGTTTCACGGCTTGAAACTTGATAGTACAGGAAATCCAATTTTTTGACAGGATCAACAGGATTGTCAGGATAAAAAATATTAAGAAATCCTGTAAATCCTGTCAGAGAAGTCCGCCCGAAGGGCGCTAAGTTCAAATTAGAAATTAGGGAGAGAGGACAAATATAACTGCGCCAAACCGGGAAAAGTTGTGCAGGTGTCTCAAGCTAACTATTAAAGCTATCCAATGCCTCTTTTTCCGAATCATATATAGCAAAGATCTTATTTAGGCGGGTTACTTCAAAAACAGCTCCCACATTTTTCATTAATTCACATAATTTAATTTCCCCACTGGTCCCGATTACTTTTAATACAGAGACCAATACCCCCAGCCCGGAGCTGTCGATTAGATCAACACCTGATAGATTGATAACCAGATTCACACTCCCATTATCCACGAATTCAGCTAATTTGGATTTGAAATCAGCTGTAATGCTTGCATCAAGTCTGTTTTCCCGTGGTCTTATGACCATAACTTTATTTGTTACAAAAGACTCTATTTTCATTTTGCATTTCCTTGGTTGGGGATTCTGTTTTTATGTCCTAATAGGATTTTACTATCCACCGGTCTCGATCAGCGCCAGTAACTCTGCTGTTTTCTCCTGCATCAAATTGATATCCTCTCTGGATTCTACGTTTAGGCGCAACACCGGCTCGGTATTGGAACAACGCAGATTAAAGCGCCAGCCATCCAGCTCCATGCTTATACCATCGGTTTCATCTATGTTATGGGCCTGAGGTCCATAGACCTTTTGTACGCGGGCAATAGCAGTTGAAGGATTATCCAACTGCCGGTTGATCTCTCCACTGGCCGGATACAAGGCGATACGTTCATCGAGCATGGCTGACAGTGGCTGTTCCTTCTGACTCATCAGTCCTGTAATTAATAGCCATGGGATCATACCACTATCACAGTAAGCAAAATCCCGAAAGTAATGATGAGCACTCATCTCGCCACCGTAAACCGCGTCTTCAGACCTCATGCGCTCCTTTATAAAGGCGTGCCCTGTCTTATTCTGTATGGGTATGCCGCCTGCACTGGTCACGACATCAATAGTATTCCAGGTCAACCGTGGATCGTGGATGATCTTTTCTCCCGGTTTTTTTGCCAGAAATGCCTCGGCCAGCAGACCTACAATGTAATAACCCTCGATAAAACGGCCTTTTTCGTCAAAAAAGAAGCAACGGTCAAAATCTCCATCCCAGGCAATACCCAAATCGGCCCCTGAAGAGAGAACTGCTTTGCTGGTAGTTGAACGGTTCTCCGGCAACAGCGGGTTTGGAATGCCGTTGGGAAAGGTCCCGTCAGGCTGGTGCTGGACCTTAATGAACTCAAAAGGCAGATGAGGTTCCAGGGCATCCATCACCGGACCTGCGCAACCATTACCGGAATTGATTACGATCTTGAGTGGTTTGAGTTTTGTGATATCTACATAGTGCAACAGATGCCTGATATAGTCGGGCCGGTTGACCAATGCCCTGCGCTGTCCTGGTTTTTCCGCCGGGGAAAATAAACCCTGCTCCGCCAGCCGGCGGATGTCATGAAGACCGGTGTCGCCGCTTATAGGACGTGCCCCTTCCCGCACCAGCTTCATACCGTTAAAATCCCTGGGGTTGTGGCTCGCGGTTACCATGATTCCGCCATCCAGGTGATGGTAAAAGGTGGCGAAGTATATTTCCTCTGTACCACACAGACCGATATCGAACACGTTCACACCGCTTTCCATCAGGCCCTGGCTGAGGGCATCACAAAGAGATTCGCTGGAGAGTCGAACGTCACGTCCCACCACTACCTGTTCAGGTTTGAGAAATCCGGCATAGCTCCTGCCGATCCGAAAGGCGATGTCCTCATTCAATTGATCAGGAATGCGGCCGCGTATATCATAGGCCATGAAACATACAAGATCAGCGCCCATATACATCCTCCAACCTTATGATGTCGTCTTCTCCCAAATAGCTACCGGTCTGGACCTCTATCAACTCCAGGGGAATCACACCCGGGTTTTCCAGACGATGATTTGTCCCCAACGGGATATAGGTGGATTGGTCCTCTGTCAGTAACAACTCATCATCGCCCCGGGTAACCCTGGCAGTACCTCTGACTATAATCCAGTGCTCTGCCCTGTGATGATGCATCTGCAAAGAAAGGACCCCACCAGGTTTCACAGTGATCCGTTTTACCTGGAAACGTTTAGACACATCTATGCTCTCATATGCCCCCCATGGTCGATAGACCTTGCGATGGCTTATGGATTCCTCTCGTCCTGATGCCTTTAACTGATTTACAATGGCCTTAACATCCTGAACACGGTCTTTATGAACAACAAGCAGGGCGTCAGAGGTATCCACCACTATCAGGTCTTTTACACCCACGGCAGTCAGCAATCGTGCCTCACTCCGCAGATAACAGTTGTTGACGTCCTTGGTCACCACATCCCCCAGGACTACATTTTCATCTTGATCGCGGGGACCCAGTTCTAACAGTGACGCCCAGGAACCAAGGTCACTCCAGCCTGCATCTAATGGCACAACAACAGCGCTGTCCGTTTTCTCCATGATTGCATAATCAACAGAGTCACTTGGGCATTCAGCAAACGCCTTGGCATCAAGACGCAAAAAATCCAGATCCTGTATGATCTTTTCGTGGGCCGCAGTGCATGCATAGAGCATCTCCGGGGCAAATTGTTCCAGTTCCTCAAGATAGCGACCGGCCTTGAACATGAACATCCCGCTGTTCCAATAGTACTCTCCAGACTTAATATAATCCTGAGCTGTATCAAGATTCGGCTTTTCTACAAAACGATCTACCTGAAAAACCGGATTGCCGGTGTCCAGACGGTCTGACGCCTTGATGTAGCCATAGCCTGTTTCAGGTGCTGTGGGTATGATGCCGAAAGTCACAAGCTTCCCCTGTTCGGCTAACAAAGCACCGGTTTCAACAGCCCGGCTGAATGCCTGCATGTCGGTAATGATGTGATCAGCCGGTAACACAAACAGCACAGGATCATCTTCCTGCTGTGTCAGACTCAAGGCGGCACAGGCAACTGCCGGCGCGGTATTTCGCCCTACCGGCTCCAACAGGATGGATGGAGATTCCACGCCAATCCGGCGCATCTGCTCAGCCGCCAGAAAGCGATGCTGATTGTTACAAACCAGCAAAGGTGCTTTACAATTTGGGAAACAGGACAGGCGTTTGATAGTTGACTGTAACAGAGTCTCATCTTCCACCAGTGAATAAAATTGCTTGGGATAAGCCTCACGAGATAGCGGCCAAAGACGGGTGCCTGAGCCGCCGCATAAAATGATTGGCACAATCATTGAGCGTTTCTCCATGGAATTTTATAGGCAATGCTGAATGTTGAATTGCGGAAGAAAAATTAAAAAACATATACCTTAATTCAAAATTATGTTTGAACGGCCTTTTCGTTCAGACACTAGTTATGACGTCCCCTTGCGCATAAAGCTTTTGGATAAAGTCTTCGGCCTTGAGTTCGGGATGAACGCTGCATCCTGGTCCTATTTTTATCCCCTGGGGTATTTGGGTTCGAACGCCGATTACAGCGAGCGCCTCGCCCTGTTTACCAATCACGGAATCTCTACCAATACTGACACCTAGGTCAGTTATAGTATTCTCAACTCTGGCTCCTGGTCCGACCTGGGTGTCGAAAAACAGTATTGAATCTTTTACAACCGCCCCTGTTCCTACATAGGCCCCGGGGAAAAGAATTGATCGAGCAACTTGTCCTTCAATTCTGACCCCGTTATAAATTCTTGAGTTATTTATTGAGCCTTGAGGACCGATAAGAGCAGGGGCACGATCTCTTATGGCCTCGTGGTCCAGATTGGTGCGTACCTGCCAATCGGACAGTTTTATTTCGGGACGTTCTCCCAAAAGATCCATGTTGGCGGTCCGGTATTCCTCAAGGGTCCGACTGTATCCCCAATAACCATGAAATTTGTAACCATATACCTTATGTTTGCTCATTATGGCAGGAAATATGTCTCTGCCAAACTCATGTGAGTCAATTCCGGCGTTTTCCTTCAGGGCTTGGTCCAGAATCTCCGTCTTGAACAGATATATGGTCATGGAGGCCCAGTTTGATGCAGGGTGGGCAGGTTTTTCTAAATATTCCAGAAGACGGCCTCCTCTTGGGTCATCCTCAGAAATTCGGGCCAATCCGAACCTGGATGAACCTGCCGGAGAAACCTGAACAAAGGAAGCAGTAACATCAGCCCCCATGTCCAGATGAAATTGAATGAGTTTCTGATAATTCATGTGATAGATATGGTCGCCGGATAAGATTAATACAAGGTCCGGTTTGTGAGCACGAATAAAGTCAAGGTTCTGATATACCGCGTCGGCTGTGCCTTTATACCAGTCTGAGGCGTGCAAGCCTTGAAAGGGAGGCAGAAGAGTGATGCCGCGATGTCTGCCTGTCATGTCCCAGGATGCGCCTGTCCCGATATGCTCTATTAGAGATGAGGATCTGTACTGGCTGAGAATTCCGACTCTCTCGATGCCTGATTGCATGAGGTTACTGAGAGGGAAATCTATGAATCTGTACAGACCTCCAAAAGGTACTGTGGACTTGGGCCTGAGGAAGGTAAGGACTCCAAGTTCATCAACCCTGCCTCCCGCAAGGACCATAGCTAAAATTTTTCGCATTTGCTAACCTGTTAACAAATCTGAAATTAAAGTTCTAATGAGCTAATTACCAAATTATATAGACATTGAGTCCGGCACAGAAGAGGAAAATTCATCCGGCCCGCCACCGCCAGGTTCAGGTCCGCCTGCAGCCTCTTCCGCAGATGCCTCCTCCATGGCTTCATCAACCATCTGGTCAAAGTCCTCGCCAAGGTCGTCTCCCGCCAGACCTCCCATCTTTTTCATCCACTTAGCCATGCTCTTGGGATCATTTTCGTCGAGACCCGCCATCATTGCCGGATCTGCTAATTTTTCCAGTCTTGTCTCTTCGGAAAGGCGTACATGAATCCTGGAGATCAACTTGGTGACCGCCTTACTTCCACAGTATTTGCAATGGGATGAAAAATCGTCCCTGTTAAGGACAAGGTGAGAAGAAACCTTTCCACACTTTTTACAGCGATATTCGTAGATCGGCATGATTTACTTCCCTCCATGTACTGGATTGTGTACACAATCCGTTTACGCAAGATGTTTAACTATTAAGCGAAGGAGCGTGGCTGTTGTAAATTTTCTGGCCGCACCCTCGGGCAAATTTTTGTATGGGATCTCTGCCCTGGCACTCTGCCTGTGCCCGCCGGCCGACCCTATTTTTCCAAAAACACGGGCCGCCAGTTTGCCTGCATTTTTCTTATAGCCATCGCAGCGAAAGATGACTACCAGTTTTTCTCCATACCGGCCGGATATTATGACCCAGCCTATGTCATGAATATGTGCAAAAAAATCAGCTACCACGACAAGAATATCCGGATTCCCAACGCGGCCCAGGTGGACATAAATACGTTTTTTGCTGGTTTTCATGGCTTCCAGGGCGATCTTGAAATATTTCAGTTCTGATCGTCTTATATCAGAAGTCTCTATCTTATTCAGCAATTGCTGGTTGATTTGCTTAAAAAGGTATTGGAAACAGAGTATATCAGATGGAGAGGTCTTTTTGGTAAAGTTTTGGGTGTCGGCCTTGATGCCGTAAAAAAGTGCTGTTGCAAGTGCTACTGCAGGTTTTATCTTGGCGGCCTTCAGGTATTCTGTAAGCATGGAGGCAGCTGCTCCATATTGCGGCCGTATGTCTACAAAAGGGGCGTCCCATCCATCAGTGACGGGGTGATGGTCTATTACCGCGTCATAAGTAATTGAAGCCAGATTCGGATGGTGTGTGGGTTGGGAATCTATCAGCACGAATTTGGTGTATTGATCCTGCTTTGTCCCCCTCAGGCGCTGCAGGGGAATTTTAAGAAAGTCTCTCATCGCAAGATTGTTCACACGCTTTATCTCATTATTGTGAGCAATCGTCACCTCTTCCACTCTTCGGCTGAGCAATCTTCTTACTGCCTGGGCGCTGGCCATGGCATCGGGGTCAGCTACTATTACGACCAGTACGCGATCGTCCCGCTTGAAAATCTGCAAAAAAGAACGGAGACGTTCTTTGTTAGAAAGCCTTTTTGTGATACGCGCACTTCGATCAGGAGATTGTGGCGAATCAGCTTTTGCAGGATTGTGTTTATTGTTATTATTAACTGATTTTGTCATTTTACTATTATAAAAGCCTCAAAAGGCATATTTAGTGCCTGAACGAAAAGGCCGTTCAAACACAATTTTGAATTTTGAATTCTAAATTTTGAATTAAAAAAGGAAATAATCTTAACATGTTAATGGTTCCTGATCTAAATTGAGAAAACAAATTTTTGGGTTTCCATTCAGATACTATTTAACGCAGTATTTACGGAAACAATAATGCCGAACGAGCATGTCGATAAGATAAGCACAGTTTGCATTAAGGAGCAATTCTAAATTAGTCATCATGATCAGTCCAATCACGGGTTCAAAGGTTCAAGGGCCAAGAGGTTCAGGGTTTACCGAAAATTTGAACCGTTGATTCGATAAATATTACACCAAGTCGCAGTATCGGCAAATGGCACTTCGGCAAATGGCACTATGGAGGATTTCTTGCGAAAAGGCATAAGGTGTTATCACTGGGTCTGGTTGGCGCTCATGGCTAAGTTCGGTTGGGATGTGGCTGGAACCTGGATTAAGAAAAAGAGGGCGGAAAAGGTAAACCACGAAATGAAAGATGACTTAAAAAAGCAATCATAAACTCCGCATTTACTTCAAATCATTTCATCAAATAACCCTTGAGCCGGATATTTTCCACTCTAAGCGGTGCAAGCTCATGATTTAGACACCTGACTATTGGTTGTCTGTATTGCATCAGAAAATTTTCTTGAATACCTGAGCTTATATCGATCCCCTTTAATTCCCTGTAGATTGTGTCTCTGACCCAAGCCTCTTTTTTTTGAATTGCGTGCTTTGTTTTGGCATCAGAGACAAGGAGTTCCACTTGTAATTTAAAAAAAATCATTTCCTTGTTCCGTTGCGCAGGAATAAGAAAAGGATCAAGATCCAAGGTTTCAAAATCACCATGATTGGCCAAGGTGTCCGGGATAGCTTCTGTAACCGCACTATGTGGTTCAAAAAACGGAACTGAAAGATTCCACAGAAGCACAAGTCCTACTGTGAGAAGAATTCCCGACACCCCTGTTATAGTCCAAATAATCCAGGATGCTTCGTCCGGCAGTTGGGCCTCTGCGGTCTCCTGTGAATGGTTCTCGCTCGCTTTGTCCGGCTGGATGGCCTCTTCCGTGGATAGTGTCAGTTCCTTTTCATCTGATTCATTATAGCTATGATCCTCAAAAAGCCGGATATCAACCGTCTGACTTCGTTCATCCCATAATTTGTCTTCAGAAAGTACCACCTCAAAGTCATTTTCCAGTGACTCTCTTGCGTTTTCATCGGCCTGCTGAGGACTATTATCACTAGTATCACTGGAATCCTCTACCGGTTTGGTGATTTCCAGAGATGGTCCTTCCTTAGAATCGGTTTTATCTTTAAAAATAGAAGTGTCTTGAGTCACAGCAATATATTATCAGGAAAAGATATTTGTGGGCGTTTACAGGTTCATGGGTTCAGAATTTAACGAAAACCTGAACCTTTGATTCGTGAATTATGAATGGAGGGAAAAAACGTTCTATAGGCTAAGGTGTAAAGGGAAAGCGCATCTTGCCAAACCCGGAGTTTTTTGAAACCTCTATTGATATTCTTTCGATCCATGACTCACTTATCTCATGAATCATATTATTTATCAACCTAATTAGGAACGTACAATAAATAACTTGAACAAATTAACGTCTTTTTTGCCGTCTTCTTCGTTGCTCGTCAGTCACATAACCCGTTATGCTCGCTCCTCGCTCCATGAATACAACAAAAAATCCTGTTAATTTTTGTTCAATTTATTTATCTCCCGTTCCTTAGTGCCTGAACGAAAAAACCGTTCAGATACATTCATCGATCTCCTTTGCGACAGAGGCTAGGCGGACCCTAAGTCTCAACATTGCCTTGGTATGCATCTGAGATATACGGGATTCCGTATATCCCATGATTTCCCCTATTTCTCGCATTGTGAGATCCTCGTAGTAATAAAGAGAAATTACGATTTTTTCCTTTTCCGGTAAGGCAGTTATGGCTTTTATCAAAATTTCTTTGATCTCGGTTTTATTCAATAAGGCAAAGGGATTTATCTCACTGTCGTCTGCTATTAAATCAAAGAGGTCTTCTTCATTATTGTCCGGCATTCTTCTGCGGATGGTTTCTATATCAAGGAAGGTTACGTTCTTTGTTTTATCCAATAATTTGTAGAATTTTTCTATGCTGATTCCCAATGCCCTGGCAACTTCTTTGTCTCTCGGAGGCCGATTAAGGTCTTTTTCCAGATAGTGGTATGTCTTTTCCAGTTCTGTAGTCTTTTTCCGTATGGATCTAGGGACCCAATCAAGGGATCTGAGTTCATCCAATATGGCCCCGCGAATACGGAATTCCGCGTAAGTCTTGAAACGGATTTTTTTTGATGCATCAAATTTCTCAATAGCATCCATTAATCCGATGACTCCTGAGCTTATAAGATCATCCGGGGATATGTTTGGGGGCAGACGCATGGCGAGTCTTCCGGCAATGTATTTTATCAGAGGAGAATACTTGAGGATCAGTTCTTGACGTTTCTCCTGCGTGAGCGATTGACCGTTGCCGAAAAAAGCGTCAGTATAATCTTTAAGTGGTGTTTTTACAGTCTTTGCCATCACTCGCTTACGTCCTAAGGAGGTGTTTTTAGAGATATTTGACGTCACCAACAGCATGGTTTTTTCTCCTATCATCCAAGATATATTGTGCCAAGTCCATGAATCCCTGATCCATAGCTGTAAACTCCGTTTCCTTTGGTGCTTCAGCGTGATTCATGAAGATATCTCAATCACAATGTTTCTATTTTTTTGATCAGTTGAATTGAGAAAAAATGAAATGGGCGCGGTGGGCGGGGCAAAACTGAATCAAAAACAATTAAAAGCAGAAGTACCCTCATTTCCTCTCCCCCTATCATAATCTGATCTCATGGTAAGTAGGTCAAACCAAATTATGTCCGTATTTCAACAAGCAACACTTATACCAAGGGTCTGGAGAGAAATGCTTTTTATCTTAAGGGAATAGAAAATAAGCCTACACCCCTTTTTACGATGAGCAGGGTGTGATCTCTTGAACTGATCAAACGCCAAAAATACACTCACATACTGTTAAATATTTTTATTAAGAAAACAGAAGGTTGCGCTATTAAAGCCGTCAATGATCCAGCTTTACGGGATAAGATAATAAATGCCTCCAACAACAGATAAACAGGTGAGTAGACGGATACGGAATGTCACAAAAATACGGATTAGATGGACCTTATATTCCCAAGGTCAGCCTGCAGGATACAAAATCTTAGTCAATATTTTGACATAAATAAGCACTCGACAAGAAAAAAGACAATTTTTTGTCACTCTAATATGCGGCTTGTGGATATGTCGTGGACAAAGGGAATCCTTGCTACATGGCCCCCTGCGTTTTTTACTGTTTCAGCCCCTACTATGTCTTTTTCTTCCCAATCCGCTCCTTTGACTAAAACATTTGGAACAATGGTCTGGATAAGGTGTAAAGGAGTAGGATCGTTAAAAATCACCACATAGTCTACAGCGGCAAGTCCAGCCAGCACATGGGCTCTCATTGCCTGGGTGTTAATAGGGCGCTCCGGACCCTTGATTTCTCTGACTGATTTGTCGCTGTTCAATCCTACCACCAGATAGTCGCCTAAGTGCCGGGCTGACTCCAGATATGAGACATGACCAGCATGCAGAAGATCAAAGCATCCATTGGTAAAGACCATCTTCTGGCCGGCCTTGCGTCTTCGATTGACCGCGGTATTCAGAGAAGGAAGGTCCAGTATCTTAGGATCAGCCTTTGGCCACCAGGACCTTGGTGCACGTGCAGTAAAGAAGTCCTGCCGCGCAGAATGTATTTCATCCATATCCAGCTCAGCCAAAACGACTGTCTCTCCGTCACAGGCCTTGGCAACGACTTCCCCACGGGGTCCTATGATCCTGGAACCTCCACCGAATTCCGTGCCTCCTATCATGCCCCAAGCGTTTGCACCTGCCAGAAAACATTGGTTCTCAATAGCCCTTGATTCCATCAGAAGTTCCATGTGGTGTCTTCGGCTAAGTGGCCACAGGGCAGACAAAAGCACTAAGTCCACCCCCTGACATACAAGATGACGGACAAGTTCCGGGAAACGCAGGTCAAAACAGGTTATCAGGCCAAGTCCCGGTTCGGTTTTTCTAAGAGGTATCCACAGGGCAACAGGGTCAGTCCCGGGGCTGAAGACATGATCCTCTTTCATAGGGGCAAAAAGATGGATCTTTCTATATGTATGAAACGTATTATCAGGTCCGATTACATAGGTAGTATTAAAGAGCTTTTTCCCTGATTCCTCTAATTCAGGAAGTGTGCCGACTATATAGATTCCATTGGTTTCTGCTAAAATTTTAAGTTTGGACAGGAGCTCGGGGATTTCATGGGCCAGGTATCTGTCAGCCTCACTGAGAGGGCCTGTTGCCCACAGTTCAGGAAGTAGAAGTAATTCCACTCCTGCCTTTGCAATTTCAATAGTTGCGGATTCAACTTTCTTCCAGTTAGCATGGATATCTTTTTTCCTGGGAGTGAACTGGAAAATACCCATTTTGAAAGTTGACACTGACTGTTTCATGCTTGAATAAAATACCCAATCACTGGCCGACTTTCCAGTCCAATGTCCTTTCAATCCCTTCAGAAAGAACTGTTTTGGGCTTCCAGCCCAGCACTTCCTCAGCCAAATCTATCTTTAGGCAGCTCTTTTTAAGATCGCCCGGCCTTGCAGAGGTCCTGTCTGGTGTCCTGAGAGATTTGTCCAGAGAACGCTTTTTGGAAATTACATCAAATATGGTTTCAAAGAGGGCTTGGGTCCTGGTTTCCTTGCCTGTACCAATGTTTACGGCTTTTTTGTTTCCCGCCTCAAGGGCAAGAAGATTTGCCTCTACAATATCTCCCACATAGCAGTAATCCCTGATCATGCCCTCGGGTTCAGATGGAAAATGGTAGAGCGTACTCGGTTTATTTTCAAGGAATCTGTCCATAAAAATGGCCACTACCCCTGCCTCACCATTAGGTATCTGGCGCGGGCCATAGACATTGGAATATCGTAGAACAGTATAGTTCAATCTATACTGGTGCTCGTAGAAGTTAAGGTAGCTTTCCGAAACTGCCTTTGCTATGGCATAAGGGGACAGGGGTTGCGGAGGATAGTTCTCAGAGGTGGGGTACTCTTCAGCCTCTCCATATATGGCCCCGCCGGAGGATATGAATATGACCTTGCGTGTACCGACCCTCCTGGCACCTTCCAGCAGGTTGATAAAACCCTCGATATTTACTGAGGCGTCAAATCCAGGGTCTTCCACAGAAGCAGGGACAGAAATTTGGGCCGCGTGGTGATTTATCACTTCCGGCTTTTCGTATTCCAGTAGTTTGTGTATCTCCGGTGCCCTGATGTCCATTAAATAGAATTTTGCCTCAGGATGAAGGTTCTTCCGTTTTCCTGTGTACAGGTTGTCTACCACTACAACTTCATGCCCTGCCTCTATGTAAGCATCAGTCACATTTGAACCTATAAAACCTGCCCCGCCGGTTACAAGAATTTTCATATCCACAGATCTCCTTAATATAGTATAGAATTTTCCATTTTTTGGTCAATTTTATTAATAAGCTGTTGACTAATAAACTGTTAATCGGTAATTCCACCCCGGATCTTAAATCTGCGGTAAATATGGTCTTGTCTAAATATGCACGATCGGCAGCCTAAGGGAATCGGGAATAAAAAGTATAAGGATGCCTGCATTATTCCGTAATTTCCGAACTCGGCACCTTTGCAATGTGGCCGGGACCTGCGTCAAAGATGACTGCATACTCAACTTCCGGCTTCTTGAAGCTAAACTCGCTATTCTCATTCATATACCCTGCCAGGATGATCTTTCCGTCGGCATCAACCACCTGAATCCTCATGCCTGCAGCAGAGTCTCCGTCTGAGAACCCGCCTTCGCACACGATGGTTCCGTTCCCTTGATCCATGCAAAAACAGAGCGGAGTGTGTGAAAAAACCTGAGTGGACAAACAAATAGACAATAACAAACAGCCAAAAAATACAATTTTTCTCATAATTTTATCTCCTGATACCTGCCTCGCAATTTGAGGCAATGCCGCAAATTGGGTGTTTTTAGCAGAATCATAGAATAAAAAAGGGGTTGGAGGCCAGTGCCTCCAACCCCTTCCCATGCGTATGTTAACTGAATACCTGCATCTACCTAAAAGTAAACATCCAGTTTAGCTGTAAAGGTCCTCCCTGTGCGGAAATTTCCTTCATCCCCTTTATCAGAGTCAAAGATATTGTCCGCCTCAAAGGACAACTTTGCCTTGTCAGAAAGATATTTGAATATCTTGGCGTCTACAATTGTATGCTCATCGATCTGGTCGGTGTTAGCAGAGTTTTTGTACTGCTTGCCGATATACGAGATGGTGGCACTTGCACCCAGACCGTATCTCTTCAGTTCATATGCAGGCGAGAGGCTGAAAAAGTGTTTAGGGGTATAAGTCAACTCTTTACCGGTCTCTTTATTTTCAGAATCAGTATAAGTATAAG
>JAYEFH010000043.1:0-5063 GCA_034658555.1 Thermodesulfobacteriota bacterium
CTTCGATCGAACAATCGAACACCCAAAGTCTCTTCCAGGACCCGGATGTGACCGCTTACTGTCGGCTGGGTGAGGTGAATCTCGTTGGCTGCCAGGCTGAAGCTGCGATTTTCCCACACAGCCAAAAAGACCTGGAGCTGACGTATCTCTAACATATGATTCAAGTGCCTAAAATTATAAGTGCCTAAGTTAATAATACGTAAACTGAGCTAAAGTTATGGCCCGCTATCACCTCAGGCCGCAGATCACTGTCTTCCTGTATTATCAACTACTGAACTCCTGCTTTATGGTGACATCTTTTTTTATTCTGTCCAGAGTAGATGCCAGTGCCGTAATAACATATTCCCTGGTACTTCCTGCAAGTCCGAGAATCATAATATCTTCTCCAACGTCCAGCCTTCCCTCTTGTATTTCAGCCTCAGCCGCCATAATACCAGGGAGTTTTCGCGTATCGGCCAGTATTTGGCACAACTTCCCCCAATCCGCTTTTACCTCAATGGATTTAACAGGTCTTCCGTCCCTGCTGGAATTCCGCACAATCCCATTGTGGATCAAGACCATCCCTGCATCACCGCCTGCTCTTTTTTTGAGCTTAGCCGCAAATTCAATCATATCCATAACAAGCCGTACACTTCCCTCTACTGCCGGTTGCAAGATATACAAGGAACAATTAACATTAAGACTATTTCCTTTTGTTAATTCAAAATTTAGAATTCAAAAATAATATGGAGGACTAATAACATGCCCATTCATGAATTTAGGTGTTTGAATTGTGACTATATATTCGAACTCCTCATTATGAGCAAAAATGAGATGGACTCAGTTTCGTGCCCCAAATGCGAAAGTTCCAATATCGGCAAGCTCATGAGTGTTGCCAATGTTGCTGTAGATAAACGCCTAAGTAGTGCTTCCCGACGTCGACCTCCTGTGGAGCATCACACGTGTGATACCGGCTCATGCGATACAATCGAACTACCGGGATATGAAAGGTAAGGACAGGGCTTACCTTAATAAAAAAGGCCGAGCTTTTTGCCCAGCCTTATACTGTTTCTCGCTCAATCACCATCAATCCGCCACAGCCCGTCTGCGCTCTTTCTGTTCGTAGAAAACCTTTCCGGTACCGGCAGGTATGAGGCGGCCCATAATTACGTTTTCTTTCAGCCCTCTCAGATAATCCACCTTGCCGGCTATAGAGGCTTCGGTCAGGACCTTGGTAGTCTCCTGGAAAGATGCCGCTGAAATAAAGCTATCTGTGCTGAGAGACGCCCTGGTAATACCAAGAAGCATAGGTTCAGCCGAAGCAGGCTCGCCTCCTTCTTCTGCCATTATCCGATCATTTTCCTCCTCAAAGCGGCGGCGTTCAACCTGCTCTCCAAGCATGAATGTACTGTCTCCCACACCGGTGATTTTTACCTTGCGCAGCATCTGCCTCACTATCACTTCGATGTGTTTATCATTAATCTTTACGCCCTGGAGCCTGTATACCTCTTGAATCTCGCCCACCATGTACCGGGCAAGGTCCTTTATGCCTTTCACTCTGAGATAGTCATGAGGATCGATGACACCATCCATCAGCGACTCTCCGGCCCGGATATAATCTCCTTCATGGACCTTTATATACTTACCCTTGGGTACCAGATATTCCTTTGCTTCACCATACTCCGGAGTAACAACCACCCGCCTCTTGCTCTTAATATCCTTGCCGAAAGAAACCTCTCCGTCGATTTCTGTAATAACAGCATACTCCTTGGGCTTTCTTACCTCAAAAAGCTCGGCGATCCTCGGAAGGCCCCCTGTAATATCCTTAGTCTTGGTGGTCTCTCTGGGGATCCTGGATAAAGGCTCTCCAGCCGCCACCTTATCTCCCTCATTGGCAGTAATAATGGCCCCTACAGGGAGCTGGTAGCGGGCCTCGCCTTTGCCCTTGGCCAGCTTCGAGGTACGTCCTCTCTCGTCCTTTATGGAAATCCTGGGCTGATAATCTGCTGCACGGTACTGTATCACCACCCTGCTTGCCTTTCCGGTGACAGAATCCACCTTTTCCTTCATGGTGATACCCTCAATAAGATCCCCAAACTTCACCACACCTGGCACCTCTGTGAGAATAGGTATGGTAAACGGATCCCACTGGGCAAGCTTCTTCCCTGCCTCTATCTCCTGGCCTTCCCATACTACTAGTTCGGCGCCGTATATTACAGGGAAACGCTCTCTCTCACGTCCATCCGGGGCCACAATCACTATTTCTCCGTTTCGGTTCAACACTACCTGCCTGCCTGCTGGATTTTGAACAGTATTCAACCTCTCAAAATGCACTGAACCAGATCCCCTTGAGCGAATTTCAGCCTGCTCCACCTTACCGCTGGCAGTACCACCAATATGAAAAGTCCGCATGGTAAGTTGTGTTCCCGGTTCCCCTATGGACTCTGCGGCTATAATACCGATTGCCTCCCCCATGGCCACAATGCCGCCACGGGCCAAATCTCTCCCGTAGCACTTGGCGCAGACCCCATAAGGAGACCTGCAGGTGAGCACAGATCGGATCTCAACATTGGGGATACCAGCCTCTTCGATCTTACGGACCCCTTCCTCGTCAATCTGCTCACCGGACTTGACAAGGACTTCTCCCGTCACAGCATCAACTATGTCCATCAGGGCTACGCGCCCGAGGATACGCTCGCCCAGACGCTGGATGATCTCACCACCTTCCATAAGGTGCCCAATCTCTATACCGTCAATGGTTCCGCAATCCTCCTCTGTTATGGTAGCGTCCTGGGCAACATCAACCAAACGCCGGGTGAGATAGCCGGAGTTAGCAGTCTTAAGGGCCGTGTCTGCCAAACCCTTACGTGCCCCGTGAGTGGATACAAAATACTCCAGCACACTCAAGCCCTCACGGAAATTTGCCTGAATTGGAGTCTCTATGATCTCACCTGACGGTTTAGCCATCAGGCCGCGCATTCCTGCAAGTTGCCTGATCTGGTCCTTACTGCCCCTGGCGCCGGAATCAGCCATAATAAAAATAGGGTTGAAACTGGGAGTGGATGTCGCTTTTCCATCAGCCCCACGGTGGTATTCTACTGAAATACCATCCATCATCTCTTTCGCCACCTCATCTGTGGCCCTGGTCCAGATATCAATCACCTTGTTGTACTTTTCTCCGTCAGTAATCAAACCCTCAGAGTACTGATGCTGGACCTCTGACACCTCTTTCTGGGCCTTTTCAAGAATTTCCTCCTTGCGCACAGGAATCATCATATGGTTTATACCAACAGAAATCCCGGCCAGAGTGGCAAAACGATATCCCATGTCCTTGAGGCGATCCGCCAGAATCACTGTCTTCTTGGCCCCTGCTATGAGGTAACTCTCATTAATAAGTCCGGCAAGGTCCTTCTTGCGCATGGTCTTATTAATAATAGAAAAGGGCACCTCATCAGGTAGAATATCCGAGAGAATTACCCTGCCCACAGTGGTCTCTGTCAACTCGCCTCGAATCCTGACCTTAATTCCGGCTTGCAGATGAACAACGCCCGCATCCCACGCAAGTAAGACCTCTTCCCTGGAACTAAATATCTTGCCTTCACCCTTTGCATTCAACCTGTCCCTAGTCATGTAATATATGCCAAGGACTATATCCTGAGTAGCCATGATGATAGGCTCCCCATGGGCAGGAGAAAGCACATTGTTGGTTGACATCATGAGTACCCTTGCTTCTGTCTGGGCCTCTACTGACAGGGGAACATGGACTGCCATCTGGTCCCCATCGAAATCCGCATTGTATGCAACGCACACCAATGGATGGAGCTGAATGGCCTTACCTTCAACAAGTATGGGCTCAAAGGCCTGAATACCCAAACGGTGTAGAGTAGGAGCACGATTCAGAAAAATGGGGTGCTCCCTTACAACTTCATCAAGGGCATCCCATACATCAGGGGCCTCCTTTTCCACCATTTTTTTGGCACTCTTGATAGTGGTAACAAGCCCCTTTTCTTCAAGTTTATTATAAATAAAGGGCTTAAAGAGTTCTATTGCCATCCGCTTTGGCAGACCGCACTGGTGAAGCCTGAGTTCCGGACCTACTACAATGACCGAACGTCCTGAGTAATCGACCCTCTTTCCAAGGAGATTTTGACGAAAACGCCCCTGCTTGCCCTTCAGCATATCTGATAATGATTTCAAAGGACGCTTGTTCGGCCCTGTAACTACCCTGCCCCTCCGTCCATTATCAAAAAGAACATCCACTGCCTCCTGAAGCATCCTTTTTTCATTCCGGATGATGATGTCCGGGGCATCAAGCTCTTTGAGCTTCTTGAGTCGATTATTCCGATTGATGACCCTGCGATAAAGGTCATTGAGATCTGATGTAGCAAATCGCCCTCCATCCAGGGGAACCAAAGGTCTCAGATCCGGAGGAAGGACCGGAATAACGTTCAGAATCGTCCATTCAGGCTCGTTACCTGAATCCCTGAAGGCCTCAATGACCCTCAGCCGCTTGCCGAACTTTTTTCTTTTGGCTTCTGAACGGGTCTTGAGCATCTCTCCACGGAGTTCCACGGACAAGGCATCCAGATCGATACGTTTTAACATCAAATATATTGCTTCCGCCCCTATATCTACCTCAAACTTATCGCCGAATTGCTCCTTATTCTTGTAATAGGCCTCATCGGACATAAGAGTGCCTACAGGGATCTCCGGCATCTCCGATTCGATCACTATGTGCGACTCAAAGTACAGGACCCTTTCGAGCTCTTTCAAACTCAAATCCAAAAGAGCGCCGATTTTGCTGGGGAGGCTCTTTAAAAACCATATATGAGCTACCGGAGCTGCCAGGGAAATGTGGGCCATCCGCTCCCGCCGGACTTTTGACTGGATGACCTCAACTCCACATTTTTCGCAGATGACGCCACGGTGTTTCATGCGCTTGTACTTTCCGCACAGGCACTCATAATCCTTTACCGGGCCAAAAATCTTGGCACAAAAAAGGCCTTCCCGTTCCGGCTTAAAGGTCCGGTAGTTGATGGTCTCAGGTTGCTTTACCTCTCCATGTGACCTTCCGAGAATTTTCT
>JAYEFH010000044.1:0-18608 GCA_034658555.1 Thermodesulfobacteriota bacterium
CAGATACTCTTTATCTTTTGGTATTAAAAAAACATTTTCAAGATCAGCTCCTTTCAACCATCCTGGTACAGCAGGTGTTGAGCCTGTTGCTATAATAAGTTTTTCAAAGCTGATTTCTTTACCGTCTACGGTCTTACAGGTTTTGTTCTCTGCATCAATTTTTTCAATTTCACCTATTTGAATTTTTACACCCGTATTTTCCAAAGGAGCATCAGGTATGACATTTTTATCACTAGATTTAAGTGTGCCGAATATATACGGAATCCCGCACGGAACAAGAACCTTTGCCTCCTTTCTTATTACCACAACTTCCTTGTTCGGATAAAAAGATTTTGCAGTCCTTGCAGCCACAATACCTGCTGCACTCCCTCCAATTACAAGCACATCTGTTTTTGCCATTATTTAATCCTCCTTTCACTTTCATATATACCTCTTATTTACAAGTTGCAAGAGCTATTCAGGCGAGAATAAGGCCTATGTCAACGTTCAGATATCAAGAGAACTCGAGAACTTTAATCAACACCCTTGACAAGAACCGAATTAATGTAAATCATATGAGCATATGATAATAACAAAAAGGAGGTGAAAAAATATGCCTAGAATGGATGGAACAGGACCTGCCGGAACAGGGACTCCAGGTAGAGGACTTGGTCCCTGCGGTAAAGGAATAGGGGCCCAACCCGGAAGATTTACCTCAGTACAAGACAATTTTAGAGGCCGGGGACGCGGTGGCGGTTTTGGTCGGGGTCGTCGACAGAGACGCAGAATTTCCTTTGCAGGTTTTTCTGGTAATGATCAGGGCAACAACTAATTTCAACACAGGTCACACAAAGGATATTACCCGGATTCGTGCAAAAAATGTATGCTAGATTACCATTTCGATTTTGCATGCAGGGTAGTATCCTGCCCCATGTTTTTTGACCTGTATGGCTAACATACAGAAATAGCCGTTGAATGTTCGGTATTGAATGTTCGTTTTTCATTCGATGTTCGACGTTCATCTTTTTTTATGCCTTATTTCGTGTTTTCGTGATGGGTTTTGAATAGTTTTTTTTCCGCACAGGTCGCAAATTTTTGATTGATCATTTTATCAAAGACAGCTAAGAACAGAATTATTTAATGCAGATTCGGATTTCGAATTTCTGACTAAGAAAACCAACCAAAAACAAAGGAGGTGTAACAAATGGCAAAATTAACACAGGACATGAAGGACATTATGGGCAAAAGCAGGGGGTATGCAGTGGCCACGTGTGACAAGAATGGCGTTCCAAACGTGGTTCCGATTCACTTTCTTAAGATTCTTTCGGATGATGAGATCATGCTGGCTGATATCTTTATGAAAAAAACATTCGAAAATATTCAGCAGAAACCAGTCATGGCTATCTCTGCATGGGATTGGGATGTTAAACCTCGCAAAGGCTTTCAATTCAAAGGGACTCCTAGAATCGAGACATCAGGCGAGATTTACGACATGGCGGTTGAGATGGTTAAGGCCGAAAAACCTGATCTGACAGCGAAATCGGCTGTTGTGCTTAAAATTACGGATATCTTTGTCACTTCTCCCGGCCCAAATGCCGGGAAAAATGTGAATGAGATTTAAAGCCTGTCGGCTGCCAGGGAGTGTGAACGGTTACTTGAAAAGAAAAAAAGGATAGGTTGCTTTTTTCTGAAATCGTGTACTAATAGAGGAAGGTACATTGACATAATCGCCTTCCTCTTTTTTAATAGTTCCACAAGAGCCCGGGTGGTGAAATTGGTAGACACAAGGGACTTAAAATCCCTCGGTATTATATACCGTGCCGGTTCGACTCCGGCCCTGGGCACCAAATAAAAAAAGCGGGGCCAAATGACCCCGCCTGTGATGTTGATTGTGTCTTTTTTTGAGCCTTTTTTTGAGGCTCGTTTCTACAACACTGCTACGCTATAATTTCCGTGAAAGCTCAGCAAGGTCGCTGCCATCCACGTCACTGTCGCCGTTATAATCACATTTACCACTACTACCACTACAATCAGTCCTGCCAAACTCTTTTGCAAAGTTTGCCAGGCTACATTTTTCAACAGCGGTGTACTGAGCAATGCATATTTCTGATGTCTGACATTCACCAACCATTATCATTGAGACAGTCAAACCCCCATCACTCTGCGGGCTGTCCTCCCAGATGAAACCTTCAGGAACTTCCTGTGTAGTCCCAGCCGAAATATCGTAAATAAGCAAGGTAGCATGACCATTCTCATCGATCTGAATCCAGATAACAGATTCGCTGTTAATCCTGGGGGAACTGTCATCCAGTTGATTGTGAGTGAGTTGATCGTGTTGTCCTGTATTGATGTCATAAATCTGAATTTCTCCGGGTTCAACCGAGCCTGTAACCTCGTGTGATGCCCATACAACCCGGCCGTCTGCGATCCGGGGAGGTGAATCAACATTACTGTCGTTGGTGATTTTAGTGATTTTTCCGGTCGCTATATTATATCGGAAAACCTCACCGCCTTGATTGCAGGCACCGAACCAGACCACATAAGTACCGTCTGTCCGGGGTGAAATGCTATCGTAGTTATCATTGCTCGTAATCTGGGTAATCTCTTCATTTGCTATATCATATAAGAATATCTGCCAGTGGCTGTTCACATGCCCCTGCCAGACCACATAATTGCCCTTGATACTTGGAAAACTATCATTATAGGAATTTGATGTAACCTGTGTTGTGGTGGTGTCAGCCTGAGCTGAGACACTTAGGCCCAGGACAGTGATGCATGATATTATTAACGAAATAAGTAATTTTCTTGTCATGACTATAATCCCTCCTTTATCAGATTACCAGGTGATAGGATCAGAACCACCATATGCGCCCATGTCAGTTAAGTCGTCTCCAGCGTTTTTTGCAGGCGAAGTCCCCTGAAGGTGGTAATTGTCATTGGCTGCATCCACAAATAATGGGTTGGCAAATATCTCATCGAGGTTTTCTCTACAAGCCATCAGTTGCATTAATATGCAAAAAAAAGGCGGCGTACTACAGGTATCCGTATTTATTCCATGATTGCGACACAGAAGGTTGTAGTCCCGATTTTCAGGGCAAGCACAGCTAGTTCCGATTTTGACGTTGATACCGGCCTTTTCATTATTTGTGCATATATTATTTTTGATCGGTATATCATTTGAAGCATAACCGCTGGGGCTGTCATTAACCGCGCCTGCGAGGTCGTCATATACAATGCCTGCCCCTGTATTGTCTTGGCCGTTTCCAACCACGGTATTATTGACTATCTCGTCGATATAATCCCCAAATCTGATGCCGGCTCTATGGTTTTTATAGACCAGATTATTATAAATAGTACCACTGGCGTGTCTTACGTCGACACCACCCCCGTAACCGGTTATCCCATTATTATAGACCTTATTCCTTTTGATGGTAAGAACCGCGCTACCAGGTATACCGGAGAAACCGCCCCCACCGGCTGTTTGGTCACCGGTATGTATTCCGCCACGTTGATTATCATATATTTTATTGTCGCTTATTTCGAATGTGCAGGCACTCTTAATTCTGATTCCTCCATAGACGTTATTGTGGATAGTATTGTGTGTAATGTTACCGTTGCTGCTGTCATAATTGATCTCTATCCCGCCGTATTGATTATTATGGATGTCAGTCCCGTTAACGGAAAGAATGGTTGCGCCCATATCGTATATCCCGCCATAACCATTATAGTCAATGATGTTGCTTTCGACTTTTACTACATTAGCACTCTTAATCCGAATGCCACCCAAAGTATTATCATGAATAGTATTACCATTGATAGTGCTGTTAGTTTCTGCACCGTTTATCGATATCCCACCCCATGTGTTATTGTTGATTCCGTTGTCTGTGATCGTTACTGTTGCAGAAGTAGCGTTAACACCGATGCCGGCTCTGGAGTTAGTATAAATGGTGTTATCTTGAATAGTGTTGGTAGATCCTGAACAATCTATAAATATTCCGCCCCAGGTGTTATGATGGATCAGATTATTATTCCGCACAGTAATCGTGGTTGCACCTCGATTATATATGCCGGATTGACCATTATGTTGAATTTCATTATTGTCTACAATCGCTTGTACGACAGCACCTTTACTGTTGGGATCAAATGCAATACCTGCCTGGCCGCTGGTCGTAACGTTATTATCGCTGATGGTGATATTGTTAATGTCTTCCAGCCTTATCCCTGCATGTTGTTGACCGCTTATTCGATTGCCATCGATAAGGGCGGTATGCACACCGTACAGCCATATCCCCGTCAAATTATGATCATGGATATTATTATTTTGAATGGTGCCGTTTGTCAGATCAAAAAGCCTTATCCCTGCCAAATTACCATATATTGTATTTCCTGTAGCGTTTTCACCAATAGTTACAGAAATGTCTCCAGTATCGCCGTAAGCACGCGTCAAACGTATACCGGCTCCCTGATTGTTATGTATATTATTTCCTTTAATGGTAGGAATATCAAGGGAACCGCCTCCTGCTTTCAATCCATTTTGATAACTGCCTATCCCTGCCTTATTATTCTCAAAGACAGTGTTGTTCGTAATAGTGGGGTGAGCATGTCCCCACAAACCGATACCTACCCCATTATCGCCGTTGCAGTCCCAAATTGTATTATTTGTGATTTTCGCGGTGCTATTTATGCCGTTTCCTATGCCAGGACCATTGACAGTATGGATGAGATTATTGTCAATGATGGCGCTGACTTTTCCTCCGAAACCCTGGAGGCCGATTCCTCCAAATCCTGTATTATTGCGGATGATATTATTTTTTATGGTCGGTGAACCACCAGCAATCCTGATTAGAAACATATCAGCTACGCCGGCATTTTGGATAGTAAACCCGTCCAGAGTAACATCAGTACTAAGATCTCCGGGAATTCTTACTACGTTGTCTGAGCCATCTCCATCAATAATAGTCAGAGTAGCCCTTTTTAACGCCCTATTAGTTGAATAGCTGCCGTCGGTGTAGGTAGTAGTTGTATTATCCCCTTCACTCACCACATTCACCCCGCTCATTATGCCCAAATTTCCGGTGTAAGTTTCCGGTGCTGTTCGTCCCGGGGTTCCCACATATACAGTGCCGCCACCTTCACTGGATGCGGCATTAATGGCTATCTGGATAGACGTACAATCACAACCTGACGGGCAGACTGTCTTATCACCCGCCATGGCTGTATTAACAATCAGAAGCCCTCCCCACAGAAAGGAAAAAACTGCACACAACGTACTGAGAATTATGCCTTCCTTGAGTTGCCTAGAATCCATAACTTCTCCTCCTTTTGTTTCACTATAAGGTTCAATCTACAATATTAAATTTTAGCACTTACCCAATGGATTTTCAACCTAAATAGTTTAGGAACGTACAATAAATAACTTAAACAAATTAACGTCTTTTTTTGCCGTCTTCTTCGTTGCTCGTCGATCACATAACCCGTTATGCTCGCTCCCCGCGCCTTGAATACAACAAAAAATCCTGTTAATTTTTGTTCAACTTATTTATCTCCCGTTCCTTATTTCAGTTTTAGTTGATATAATGTGCTACTAATCTCAACATTACTACAGTTACATGTATTTTGTGGCAATTACATGGAATAGCACGGCAGGCAAACCAATCCAGGTCAAAGATTTGCCGCATATACACAATTCTGGTCCAAGTAATTCGGTTAGAGACAACCTATTTGTGGGTAGGAACTAATCTTCGGATGGCCTTGATTCGCTCAAGGACGGGCGGATGGCTATAGCCCATGAAGACCTTGAATGGATGTGGTGTGAGATTAGAAAGATTGTCCACACTCAGCTTTTTCAGCCCGTTGATCATGGCATCAGAATCTCCATATGTCTTTACGGCAAAGGCATCAGCTTCATACTCGTTTTTTCTTGAAATTATGTTTTCCACGAGTCCTATCAACATCGCAATGGGTGTATAGAGAAAACCAAAGAAAAAGAGGCTGGCGTAAACAGACAGGTGCTCCATTTTGAATGCCGCAAACAACTGTTCATTTTCTATGAAAAGGGAAAGCAGAAAAAGCGTCAGTCCCATTACAATTATTGACCTGGCTATTGCCTGGATAATATGTTTTTTCTTGTAGTGCCCCATTTCGTGGGCGAGAATCGAAACAAGCTCATTTACAGAGTGCCTTTCTATCAAGGTGTCGAACAGCACAATTCGGCGTAAACGTCCGAAGCCGGTAAAAAACGCGTTGCTCTTGGATGATCGCTTGGAGCCGTCCATCTTGAAGACGCCCTTCATCTTAAAATTCTGTGCCTTGGCGTAATTTTCAATTGCAGTCCGCAACTCACTTTCCTCAAGCGGCACAAACTTATTAAAAATAGGCATGATAACCACAGGGGCAATAAACATAAAAAAAATCTGGAACAGCGTAATCGCAACCCAGCAATAAATCCATGCGAGGTTGTTGGTTTTTTCAAAAAACCAGAGAACAGCGGCGAACACGATTCCACCGATCAGGGCGGTCAGTATTAATGACTTAATAATATCCAGCAAGTATGTCTTGGGCGTGGTCTTGTTGAAACCGTATTTTTCTTCTATCACAAAGGTATTGTATATTGAAAACGGCAGCCCCAGGATCTTGCTTGCAAAAATCAGTATTCCCGCAAAGACCAGTCCTCTAAGAATCGGCCCATGTCCAAGGCCTATCGCTATCCGGTCCACAAAGTTGAAACCGCCAACCAGAACAAACACGATTGTTATAAGCGTCTGGAGTGTATCCACACAGATTCCGAATCTGGTATTTTCCCTCAGGTAATTCTGTGATCGCCTGTATTTCTCGGCATCATAGTAACCTTTAAATTCCGCAGGAAGTTCAGTAGATACGTGTCGGACGTTCAGCCAGTCCGAGACCAGATCAAGCAGGTAACGGATAATAAGAATCAGCAGAATGACTATAAGATAAGCGTTCATAGTGTTTTATGGTGCTGCTAAAAGGCGTTAGTGTTTCTCCGACATAAATGAGGAAAAATTCCTTCCATTGAATGGAAACAAATTCCTCTATTTTTATTTTTTATCTAAATTCCTGTACAGCACTGGAAAATCTCCCTTTATTTTAATCATTTTAACGGTATTGATTTTGCTTCTTAGCAGACATTATACAATATAAGTCTGATTATGGATGCCTACAGATATCATATTCTAAGGAAAAAAGCAGCAATCTTTTTTGCATATTACCATGAACGATTTGACTACTCACTTACTAGAATACAAGCGACGATGCAGCTTTGATCGCCGAAAAGCAAGAATATCAATATTTTGCAGGCATTGGCTGACAGGAAGGCGCAAAGCAGTCAGAAGGGAGCCCGACAGGCAAAAATCATATCAAATTGATACATTCGGCATTAAGACCTTTGCAGCCATTTTAATCATTATTACACTCAGCATTTTAGATGCGCTATTTACCCTTTTTCTGATTAGCCTGGGAGCAACAGAAGTCAACCCGATAATGGCCTATTTTTTGGACATGGGGCCATCTGTGTTTATTGCAGCAAAATACGTGCTGACTGCCGTTTGTCTCATACTTATATTAGCTATTAGAAATTTCTACTTGTTTAATACCAAAGCTAGAGTAAAAATTCTATACGTTTTTTTTATGTTTTCTTTTGTTTTGGTTGTTAAGTGGGAACTGTATTTAATCATTTTTGCTATTTAGGGGCGGGGTTTATCCCCGTCCGCGAAAATCCATCCTACGAACCCGTTTACCGCAACCCACCGAGCGGCGCCATGTGAACGCTTACGAAGGTTTTATATCTACATTTTTGAGATAAGGGACTTTTTTCTTTAATGTGTTCTCCATCTCGTCTATCTTTGCCCCTACTGTCCTGGTGATTCTGTTGGAAAAGGCCGCGCAGAACTGCAGAAAATCCCCAAATGTCTCAATCTCCCGGAAATCATCTCTCAGGCTGTCCTCCATTTCCGCTATGAGAAGATAGCCGTTAAACTCGACTTCAGCACGGGTCCGGTGCTCATACGGTGTCAGGACGATCATCCGGATATCCTTGATATCTTCCACGAGCGGAAAAAAGGATAGCTGTTTTCTTACCTCATCTTGCAATTCCTTAGGCGAGGCCTTTTCAATAAGGTTTTCCAGGTTTTCCCTCATAAGGACTATTGCGATGACTGCCAGGATGATACCTATGATTATTGAGCCGATTGAGTCCCAGTAGGCCTGACCTGTATATTTTGTGAGAAACAGGGTAATAGCAACAAGAATTACGCCAAAGACCGCTGCGCTGTCCTCCATGAGTACTGCCAGGTTTGCAGTATCTCCTTTTTTTCTGTCATGCCAGGCAACCAGCAGTGAACCTCCTTCAGCAAAAAAGGATATCCCAAGGACAAGGACTGTCCATTTATTTATCTCAGGCTCATAAGGATGCAGCAGTCCGTAGATGCCGTGATAGATGGTGACTCCGGCACCTACAAAAAATACGCCGCATGCGGATATAAGCCCCCAGACAAACCGTTCCTGACCTCTTCCAAAAGGAAATTCACGGGATGGACCTATATGACTCCTGCGAATACCTATCCACAGCAAGGCCTGGTTTGCGGTGTCAGCCAAAGAGTGTATGGCCTCTGCAAACATAGATGCACTGCCTCCCGCCAGGGCGACAATAAACTTCAGACAGCAGACCAGGACGTTGGCGCTAATAGCTACCTTTACCGACCTCATTTTTCTATATTCCTTAAGTTTCCAAAAAAAAGTTTCGCGCAAAGGCGCATTTTCTTGATTTTCTTTGCGCCTTTGCGTGAGGTTATTTTTTATTTTTTGAACTTACGGGAATGGTGAAACGACATTTCCAGAGGTTTAAAGGGACCTACTGTAAGTTCAAGGATATTGTCACGTGCAAACCTTTTAATTCTTTTGATCTTAATCCTGGCGGTGTCCCCTTCCTTCTTAAAAAGCAGAGCGAGTTTGAGGTCGGAAATATCCTTAACAGGCTCTCCATCAAAGCTCAATACCAAATCTCCGGGCTTCAGTCCGGATTTCTGTGCAATACTGTGATGCATGATTTTTTTCAGAACCACTTTATTGTCCTCATCATTAAGAATTACTCCCAGCTTGGCGGAAAAGGGCGGCTGTACCATAGGAGGAAACAGGAAAAAATCTGCCCTGTTCTGTTCCAGGTTATCACCTGCCACATTACCTATTATTATTGCCTGATCGTATTTCCCGCGCCTGCAAGTCCTTGAGGGGATACCGTCGCCAAAGGCAATGTGTCCGTTTCCTGCAAGCACCACCATCTGACGGTCCGGATTATTGTCCAGGTAATCATGGACGCTCTGCGCCATTGTTTCATCCCAAAGGACCTGGGCCTGATAAAAGTCGTCAAATTTCCTGATTTCGCCTTCAGGGTGTTCTTCAAAAATTTGTTTCAAACGTGTTTTATAGACTGTATTTGACCAGTCAAGCTCCACCGGCACCTGCTCCAACTCTTCGTCTGACAGGGACTCAAGGCCTTTTCTTGCCACCTTTTTTGAAATTTCCGCCGGAAGGTTGAGCGCCAGGATCGGGATATCATGCTCCCTGCAGTATTCTATGATCGGGCGGTAGAGGTGATAATCATACCTCCATCTTTTAAGGTACTCGCTCTCTTTCAGAAAGGTCTTTTCGTCTATCTGACCGTCCAGATACCTGTCAAGTACACCCTGAAACGGACGCTGGAACATCTCCATTCCTACTGCAATGCTGCGATTCTGTCTGTCTAGCCCCTGGATGACCCTCAGTTGGGCCATGTGATGGCTGAACCTGTCGTGACGTTCTCCAATATAGATCACCCGTTTTTCAGATACGTCGTTGATTATCCGGTCCACTGGAAAAAGATCACTGGCGGCAATCCCCATAATTTCAGTTTGAAGGCCCATGCGTATTCCATTTTGAGTGCCTGCTGTGTGTTTTTCCATCAGTTTGCCGTCCTTGAATCTTAATGTGCTGTAGGGCCCGTAGTGAGTGAGTTTTCTTAAGATAAGCTCCAGTTCTTTTGCAGAACCGGCCTTTATCAGGGCCACCACACCTGTTGGATTTATGGGATTTTCTCTAATAGTAATGATGACTCCACTGTCCGGGCCCGGCATTTCCCCTGTCAGTCGTTCAAGCCTCGGGGCAGGGTCTCCCAGTATGAGCAATGAACCTTTGTTCAGGTCTGAGTCGGTCAAGCTGTCAATATTTTTTTCTTCAAACCCCAGTGATTGAAGAAAAAGAGCAAATTGACCATAGATTCCCGGACTTTGTAAAGGCAGCACAAAGAACTTGTGCTCTGATCCAAGGAGGCGGGAGAGCACAGGGGGAAATTCAGAGGAATCCAACTTGCGCATTAGGTCGTAGTCCGGGTCCAAGGTCACGCAAAGGGGCTGCCCTTTGATTTCAATGTCCACAGATTCCTTCTCAGTCTCTACACGGACACTGCGGCGCACTTCCCCGGATGTGGTTTCTAATACCAGAGGCACCAACAGGGAGTAGGGAATTTCAGTACCCTGGTGTATAGTTACTTTTAGATTTTGAAGCCTGCTGCCCGGATAAGTAATATTCCCTTTGCTAATGGTGAGTACAGGCACGTCCTTTCTCTTAAGCCATTGGTCAAAAAAGACAGAAAGGTCCTTTTTGCCGGCGTCTGAAAAAATGGATTCCAATTCGCTCCAGCCAGCCATCTTGAACCGGTAATCCAGGACAAATCTTTTCAGGGCCTTGTTAAAGGCATCTTCACCTATCTCCTGTTCCAACATGTGAAACAACATCGCCCCTTTGCCATAACCTACGGCCTTTGAGGCCCTGTTTGTCCTGAATTTGAATTGCGCAAGGGACATGGCCTGGTCTTTATGGACGTAGCTCTGGTAGTCCACAAGCAATCCATGTTTGTAGTCGCTCCCATGCCCTTTCTGTTTTTCATACAGATAGTCTGCCAGGTATGTGGTAAGCCCTTCACTCCAGTTACCTTGTTTCGGGTCCACATAGACAGAATTTCCAAACCAGGAGTGGAGTATCTCGTGGCCCAGAGAGGTATCCACAATGAATGGGAGTCTTGCCACCTCTTGCCCGAGAAGGGTGTAAGTGGGGAGGCCATAGCCAGTGGGGACACGGTTTTCCACTATTGCAAATCGTTTGAACGGGAATGGGCCAAGGATGCCTTCATAGAGATCAAGATAGTGTCTGAACTTGTCAATATATTTCCGGGCGAGTTCCTTATCCTCAGGGAAAAAGTATGCCGCAATCTCAATACCCTTGTGGCGTTTCTGACTGACTTGGTACGCACCTGCAACCAATGAAATGCCGGTCCTTGGATAGGGAAATTCAAAGATATAGATACTTGTTTTTCCTCTATGTTCCACCTTAACGGCATCTGCCTCGGATACAGCCTTGAAATCGGCAGGAACCGCAGCTTTGAGCTCGTAACAGGCAAGACCCTCCAATGTCGGACACCAGCCATCAAGCAATACAACGCCTTTTGTGTCAATGAAATTATCCATCACAGCATGATCATTTTTTGCGCCGGTCCCGGGGCTCAAGGGTGGAAAATCCCTATGAAATCGAATTCTGAGGACCATGTTTTTGCCCGAAGCAGTTACACTAAACGAGTCTTCTTCAATGGAAGGATTTATGGTTTGCCCCGCAAGGGTGACACGGTCTAACTCCACGCCTCCCACGTGTATCCGTACAGATTTTTCCATGGGGAGTTCTGTTGAGGCCTTTCCCTTTATCCTGCGGTTTTCCATCTCCAGTATCGCGTCGATACTAACCATGGGGATATTATCCTTATTTTTGCTAACCTCAGACCGGGCCGGAGTATCAAAGATTGTTAAAAATGCCAGGAGGAATATGGATAACGACAGAAAATACGAGGCTTTTTTCATGATTTACTCTTTTTTAGATCAATATATGAGAAAATATATAATACCCACTATCACAACGCTTATAATGCGCATGGTTTGGCCCATCATGAGTATGATTATACCCATTTTCGGCTGAAAGATGCCCAGATATCTTGGAAGTTGGTGTCTCAGTGCCCTTACAGGACTTGCAATTATATTTCCGAAAAGAAGCGCCAGCACGGTTTCTTTTACAGTAAGCACTCCTGCACTCAGCATGGCCCCGGCTGCGGCAGCTCCGGCTGTGAATTCCGCAACTATACTGAATACTACCACGGATATGCCTTCCACAGGCAGGGCCTCAATGGCAATGATTGATGTGCTCTTGTCCTGAAGCCACTCAAAAAATTCCCATTGCTGGAGGAGAACTACTATAATATAAATAGGAACGATATACATGGCTATTCGGCTCAGGCGGCCAGGGACGTATCGGGCCAGGAGTTTTTTTACTCGCTCCTTTCGTGGTCCCGATTCTTCTTTGTTTTGATGCTCCTGCCCAAGTTTCCCCATTTTCTCTGGTGATGACAGGATTAAGCGGCCCAGGATGAGGACTATCACGGTCCTGAGCAATGCAGCTACAAGGGTCAGGCTTAAGTATATTAATCCGGCCGTCCCGACCAGGGGTATAATGATGGCAATAGTAGTTGGCAGATGCAGCGTGTAGGAAGGAAGGCCAAGGTTAAGGAGTGTGGATAGAAGCATCTCTCGTCTGCTTATTTTTTTCTCTTTATACACATTCCATAGAATGGTATTTGCAGCGACACCTGATAGAAAGGCGGTTGTAAAGGCCGTCCCGCTCCAGTCACTGAAGTTACCTATACGCATGAGTGGTCTGAATAGCCTCGCAACTATTTCAGACCAGCCCATGCCTTCTATCAGAGCACTCAAGCCGAGGCTAAGGGCCATGATTATCAAGAGACGGCTGAGTGGCCAGGCTATTCTATGCACGACCAGCGGCAGGTCCACCCCGGGTGCTATGAAAAGGAGTCCTATAGTCAGAAAGGTAATTGCCGCCCAGACGTATGATGCCGGTTTCAGCCTTTTCTTATGCTTTGCGTTATTTTGTTTTCTCAATTTAGGTCATGGACAATTAATATATTAAGGTTATTTTCTTTTTTAATTCAAAATTCAAACAGGAAACAACCAAGAAATCCTGACATGCAGGATACATGAGCTCTCGGTTTTCTTCATCACTTTATAGGTCTGAAGAAAGGTGGAAATATAATTATTGTTTAAGTCTAACCGTTCACACTCCCTGGCAGCCGACAGGCTTTTGCAGGATTTCAACCGCAGACAAGGTTGCACCCAAAGGCGTATTCTCACCGGATTGTACTTTGAAATCCGAAAAAGGCTGTTGGCTGTCAGGGGGAAAGTGAATGATTAAGTTTGAGTCTCAGATAGGAAAAATAATAGTGAAAACAACATTCCCTTCACTGTACATTGTTATTGTATGTGTTATTTGCTTGATATTCGTTGCTAATATTGCTCAGTGCAATCAAGGAGAATCAATGGATACTTTCCAGGTATTTGCGGTGGGAAAGGTAAAAAAAGATTCAGGGATTACGACCATAGAAATTTACAAGGAATATGCCGATGCCCTTTTGGGATTGGATCAGTTTTCCCATATAATAGTGCTGTACTGGTTTCATAAAAACGATACCCCTGAGAAAAGGAGTGTTTTGCATGTCCATCCCAGACACAATATGAGCAATCCTTTAACAGGTGTTTTTGCCTGCCATTCCCCTTGCAGGCCTAATCTTATTGGTCTGTCGGTTTGTAAAATTCTATCCATCAAAGGCAACGTCATCCGGATTGATTCAATTGATGCCTTCAATGATTCACCGGTGATAGACCTTAAATCATATATGCCTTCCATGGATAAGATACAAAATACCTTTGTCCCGAAATGGGCAACCCGGCCTCATTCCTCTCATCCGAAGAAAAAATCTCATCCATCAGAGATCGTCAAATAGTTGAGCCGTTGAACTGAAAATCCGGGATACATAATAAATGAAAGTAAGAGGCGAAAGAGCCAATCCATTGAAGCGTATTGCTTTGGTCTCAACACCATGGTCTCTTTTTAGCCGTCCCTCTATTCAACTCGGAACGCTGAAGGCATATATGGGCACGCAGTTTCCCGACTTGGAGGTGGCGGCCCACCACTTTTATTTAAAGGTAGCAGAGACCATTGGTTACAGGCTCTATCAAGTCATCTCTGAAAGGACATGGCTGGCAGAAACAGTATATGCCGCCATTCTATTCCCTGAGCGCCTTGAGCATATAAAAAAGGTCTTTTGCC
Source organism: Thermodesulfobacteriota bacterium (assembly GCA_034658555.1). Classification (GTDB taxonomy): domain Bacteria; phylum Desulfobacterota; class Dissulfuribacteria; order Dissulfuribacterales; family UBA3076; genus UBA3076. Next base: position 14,194 of record JAYEFH010000044.1, read on the forward strand.
GTGAGGCCTCCGGCAACCCCCTTGTCCGCAAGGCCGGTCTCGAAACCTTGGCCGCTCAGGTTAAGAAGGTATCAGATGCCTTTATTGACAGCACAGACTGGGGAGCCTTCGGCCTGGCTGGTTTTTCAGTATGTCTCTGTCAGCTTACATCCACACTCTACTTTATCAAACGCATCAAGCAGAGGTTCCCGGATCTCACCATTGTGATAGGCGGGTCTATGTTTGCAGGAGAATCAACCCGGGACATGTTCCGGGTATTTCCCGAAGTGAATTTTGTTGTCAATGGTGAGGGCGAGTTTCCTCTGAGCCGATTGGTTCGTCATCTCAGAGATTCCCAAAGTCATGAAGAGATACCTCCTATCCCGGGGATTATCTCGCAAAAAGCCGCAAGTAATGACACCCCGGTTTCCTTCAGCCAAATGGAGACCCTGAGTAACCTCCCGGCTCCTGACTATGATGACTATTTTAATCTGCTCAAGACCTTCAGCCCGCACAAGACCTTTTTCCCAACCCTGTCAGCCGAAATATCCAGGGGATGCTGGTGGCGCCGGTCACAAGGTACTGCGAAATACTCAGGGTGTGCCTTTTGCAACCTCAATCTACAGTGGAGCGGTTACAGGTCAAAGAGTTCATTGCAGGTGGTCTCTGAAATCGACAGCCTGACTACAAAGCATAAGACACTATCTGTGGCCTTTATGGATAACCTGCTTCCGATGAAGGAGTCAGAAAATATTTTTACCGGGCTTGGCAATCTGAACAAGGACTTTCGTCTGTTTGCCGAGATACGGGCCACGACCCCAAGGCATATTTTGGAGGCAATGCGGGCCGCAGGGACGCACGAGGTCCAGATCGGTATCGAGGCCCTTAGCACAAGGCTGCTTAAAAAACTCAACAAGGGGACCACGGCTATCCAAAACCTGGAGATCATGAAACACTGCGAAGAACTTGGTATAGCAAATGTCTCAAATTTGATTCTCCATTTCCCAGGCAGTGACCTTATGGATGTGGAGGAAACTTTGCGGAATCTTGAGTTTGCTCTGCCATTTCGTCCTTTGAAGTTTGTTCATTTTTGGCTCGGTCTTGGAAGCCCTGTGTGGCAGAATCCCAGTGCCTTTGGGATCAAGGCGATTTTCAAGCATCCGAATTATGCTGCCATATTCCCGCCTCATGTTTTCAAATCCATGGGTTTTATAATTCAGGCCTATCGTGGCAATCTTGGGCTTCAAAAAAAGATTTGGCAGCCAGTCAAGAAAAAGATGATGGCATGGGGAAAAGGGTATGCCGAACTTCACAGGGGTCCTTTGCGCACACCCATTCTTAGCTTCCGGGATGGCCGGGATTTTTTGATCATACGCCAGAAGCGGGTTGGCGCAGAGCCATCGACGCACCGCCTTGTGGGAACATCCAGGGCGATCTATCTTTTCTGCCAGAGGCATCGTTCGCTTAAAAGAATCCTGGCACATTTCCCTGGAATACCTGAGGACAGGATCGTGTCTTTTTTAAGGATGATGGTAGATAAAAGATTGATGTTTGAAGAAAATAGAAGATATCTGAGCCTGGCCATACAGGTGATACCGACCGGACCCTGAACCCATGAAGGGTCACGTATATCTCAAAAAATGGGAGACTGGAATGCCGGAGAATAATAAAAATGTGATAGTCGCATGTTGTGGTTTAGTCTGCTCTAAGTGCGGATCGTATACAAGTAATAAATGTCGGGGTTGCCGAGGTGAAAGACCTGTCTTCCAAAATTGTAAAATTAGAACATGTAATATGGACAACGAGTATGATACATGTGCTGATTGCAAAAATTTTCAAGAATTAAAGGAGTGCAAAAAATTGAATAACATAATTTCAAAAATATTCGGGTTTTTTTCCCAGACAAACAGAATTGAAAGTCTTAATCGTATAAGGGAAATAGGTCTCGAAAAATTCAAATCCGAGAACATATAGTGTCTGAACGAAAAGGCCGTTCAGACACAATTTTGAATTAAAAAAAGAAAGAATTTAACATGTTAATGGTTCCCAACCTAAATTAAGAAAACAAAATTTGAAGTTTTCGTTCAGGCACTATATAGGCATTCAAAGCATAATCCCGTAACTGTCAAACTCTGGGAGTTCCTCGGCAGATCCGGGGAGTTTACTCTTGATTAATTATGTCAAAATTTGTTAAGCATGAATTGGATCTAAGATTAGTATTACTTGGTTTTGTAGTGGCTCTATTTAGTGCCGGTATTGGTATAGGTGGAGGAGTTCTGTTGGTTCCTATACTGATATCCGTATTCAAGTTTGATTTCAAAAAGGCTGCAAGCACATCTTTGGCGACCATTATACCTATTAGCTTTATAGGATCAATCAGCCATTTCGTTCTTTTTCCCAATATTCCCGATCTTAGATATTATTTTATGTTTATTCCCATGTGCATACTCGGAGCAATATTAGGAGGAAAAGCTCTTCATAAATGGAAAGTGAGATGGCTAAAATTTGTTTTTTCACTTTTTTTACTTCTTGTCAGTCTAAAAATGTTGGGAGTATTTGACTTAGTCTCTTTGGTTTATGGCAATCTCTATGATATATTATTTACAATTGAATCTTTTATCATAATGTTATTTGGTATAATTATCGGGTTCATTGCCATGCTTTTAGGAATAGGTTGCGGACTACTGATTGTGCCGTTTTATGTAATTATAATAGATCTCGACATACATGAAGCAATAAAGTTGTCTCTTACTACTATGTTTTTTCTCACATTTTCATCAACTATGATTCATAGCAGATTAAAAACGTTAGATATTATACCACTAAAAAATCTGATCATTTCGGCCTTACTAGGAGCTGTTACCGGAGCGATAATATCAAGTCACCTTTCAGCTCCTATACTTAAACAGATGTTTGGAATGTTTCTATTTGTTATCGCTTGTAAATATGTAGCTGAAGAACTATTTATATATTATAGTAACATAAGATGTGGTACAAATTATCGTAAGCGTTTACGGAACGTTGAAATTAGAAAATAGAAATTTGGCCTTCATGAAAAGCTGTATTAACTGATGCAGACAGTTCAATTTAGAGATGGGCGTTAGGCATCAGTGAAGACCATGTCTAATTTGGTCTCAAGGAATCGGTTTCTTGACAGACCAATATGTAATGTATAATAAAATTTATGTAATAAAAAGGAGATATGGTAATGGCGCAGATGATCCGTAAACAGGTGTATATCGAACCTATGCAAGACACTTTTTGCTCAAGAAACGATCGCGCATGCTGGGCATCACTGAAGCAGAGGTAATACGCAGGGCTATAGATACCACGGTTGTTCTTATGCATTCCGGGCTTCGGGATCAGGAGACCTGGGAGCGGGAAAAGGCCTTTATAGCTGAACGGATGGCTGGTGGTCCCGCTTCAGGAGGTCGTAAATTCAGGCGGGAAGACGCCTATGAAGAAAGATTAAGACTTATTGAGTTAGCAAGAGAGGCTAAAGCAGACATCCATTTTATCTTGTGTACCTGTCCTGAACAGGAAATAAAGAAACGCTTGACCCAAAGGGCCCGAATAGAAACCCAGGTTCAGACGGGCGGTGGGAGATCTATTTGAAACAAAAGGACCTGTTCGCCACAACAGATGACCTTGACCAGGACCATTTAATGGATCTGTCCACCGACGGATCCATGCCGGAGCTGTTGCAAGAACTCGATGAAAATTTTTCCAATTAGGCCCTATTGAACTTTTGGCCACAGAATTATTTATTAGCGATTTTGCACCAGATCATTTTGCTGTTTTTCAAAGGTCTCATGCTATCTGGTTATCGAATGGATCCAACAGCGTGATATCTATATTTTTAAAATCTTCAATATTTCTTGTAACCAGACAAAGATTGTCTACAGCGGCAGTTGCAGCAATGATTGCATCAGGCAGCTTAATACGGTTTTGTTTCCTTATCTCTATAATTTTATCAACAATATTCTGATCAATAAATTGAACTTCAAATAAATCCGTCAATTCTTTTACAAAATTTTCTTCCTTATTACTGCGAAATTTGAACCCGAAAACTTCCATGTATGAAATAACTGAAATGAATATCTTGTCGAATTTATCAAAAATCTTGAGCTGCAGTTCTTTTTTTGACAAATATATTAATATGTTACTATCAAATAATGCGCTATTTCCATTCATCCCGCATTTCCTGCTGCCATTTTATCGGATCAGTTATTTCTTCAAATGGTTTAACTCCCAAATATTTTCTATACAAATTTTCAAGCTTTTTGTTTATTTTGCCAGTGTCTTTCAATACCCTGATTTTTATTTCAAGATCCTTATTTAAAAAATCGGCTGGTATTTTGATGCAATGGTTAATGCTTGATCCTTTTTTTATGACACTATATTCCTGCATTGTCCCTCCATATGCTGACTGCTCA
>JAYEFH010000045.1:0-5039 GCA_034658555.1 Thermodesulfobacteriota bacterium
GCCCCTTGGCCTCTGTAGCAAAGTAGGCAATAATGGGACCGCCGATGAGTGCGCCCAATACAGGGATTACGATAAGCCACAGACGTCCCAGAAAAGGATAAAGGACCATGGCCTCAGTGTAAGAAAAGTGCTCTATGAGGGCTATAAGTCGGATAAAAAAGACAGCAGCAAGTCCAGTCCCTGCCCCAACCACACCAGCCATTACCATCAGGACCGCCCCTCCCCTGGGGACCAATCGATCTAACAGATTTGCAATATTGTGTATTGACATGCAGGTTAGTTTGTGTCTGAACGAAAAGACCGTTCAGACACAATTTTGAATTCTAAATTTTGAATTTAAAAAAGGAAGTAACCATAATTATGTTAATTATCCATTCCGTCTCTTTTTTTATGGAGACGATATCAGCCATTCAAATGTTCAAATGCAGGGCAATATACCCTCTCCTATTATCCATACAAGTATCATCTGTGAAAAAAATGGAGATACCGCAAACTTAAATAAGGAACGGGAGATAAATAAGTTGAACAAAAATTAACAGGATTTTTTGTTGTATTCAAGGCGCGAGGAGTAAGCATAACGGGTTATGTGATCGACGAGCAACGAAGAAGACGACAAAAAAGACATTAATTTGTTGAATTTAGCGCCCTTCGGGCGGACTTCTCTGACAGGATCAACAGGATTTACAGGATTTCTTAATATTTTTTATCCTGACAATCCTGTTGATCCTGTCAAAAAATGGGAATTCCTATACTATTAAGTTATTTATTGTACGTTTCTAAGCATAAGACTGGAATGTTTTTAATCAGACAAGTAGAATAGAATTCAAGTCTCCGAGTTATGCCGTGTCATGGACATTTATTTTTGGCATTTGGAGTTTGGTTTAGGATTTTTTTTCTTGAGCAAAGGAGGAGTAGATGAACATCTTACTTATAGGTTGTGGTGCGTATATGGATCAGGGTTACGCATGTCCTGGGGAATACAAGTGTATCAACGCAGTGGCGGAAAAGAACGGGGAATTCGCCAAATACGACAATCCGGTCGTGGTCGGCTTTCTGCGCTGCCAGTGTCCTGGACGTGCCGTGATATCTAACATAGGAGCGGTCAAAAAGAACGTCAGGATTGATGCGGTGCATCTCAGCAATTGTATGGTTAAGGCAATACCCATGTGTAAAAACCATGACTTTGATCAGTTTAAGGAAATAGTTGAGAAGAAATTCGGTGTAAAGTGTGTCCTGGGCACACACGCCTATGACTAAATGAAGAAGGAGTTGCCCCTGACACCGGCATTTTATCAGTCACGAGTGTAACAGAAGGCCCAAATGGCTGCAAAGATGTAGATGCGTTACCTATTTTCCAGTTTCAACATCAGCATTCAATGCGACAATACACGCTTTTTCGAAAAAAAGTGTAAACTGGTGAATGAAAGATGCCTACTTTTTTGATTGTAATTCCTCAATTTCTCAATGCCTAAATTTTTATATATGGATATTGACTTATAATCCTAAAATTTTTATATATCACACTAAGGGCTGTCTCGGCCCTTAACTGTTCAACTGGGGGATCGTCTAATGGCAGGACTGCAGGCTCTGAATCTGTCTATCTAGGTTCGAATCCTAGTCCCCCAGCCATTTTCATGTTTTGCCTTTTCTATAGTTGAGCCATTAGCTGTCTTGTCAGGGCAACAGACCGATAGCCATTAGCGTTTAGGTGTTAGTAACCTATTTTGGAAAACAGCAGCAAATTAACCGGTAAAGGCTGATAGCTTAATTCAAGTTGTATCAACAGAAGAATTTATAGCCTTAGGTGTGGCGAGGGTCTCACTGCCTGAAAGACTATGGCCTTGAACCTGACTCGAATTTGCCAAGGTATACTCCCTCTCTAACATATGAGCTAATTCCTTCAGGCGTTTCTCCAGAATTCGCAGTCCGGATTTTGCCTCTTGACAGTCCGGATTTATCTTAAGGGCCTCAACAAAGGCCATACGAGCTTCTGCGTACCAACTGCCTTCCAGATAATTTTCCCCTGCCATACAGTAGGCCTCGTCAAGGCCTGAAGGGAACATGGCATTGAGCGTCTGATTCAGTCCACTGCTTTTCTGCCAGAGTTTATTTATGTCTGACTTATGTTCGAGCATAAATCGTACGAGCAAAGAGTTGTCTCGTTCAGCCAGCAGCAGTGATTTCAGATGTTCAGCAGCACACACGAAAAGGTTTTCGAGTCTGTTTATTCCCCGCTGTATGTCGTCCAGCGTCTCTTCATAGAAATGTTGGCAGCTTTCCTGCCAATCGTAAGCGGTGGCGGTGGTCGAGGCAACCTGATAGGCAGGATGATAACGATCTGCCATGTAGACATTTTCCTTTAGCTTCATGGCCTCATGAAATATTGCCCCAACCATCCAGTCAAAAAAAAATGGTTCCGGTTGACTGTCCGGATCGATGTCTTTCCAGAGACGGTGGCAGTTATCCTTTAATACCCACAGTGTCCCCCGGTCTGTTTGTGTCCCGACCCAATTGTCCAGACCCTCGTAAGTGATGCCGGCGTCCCTGTATTTTTTTTCAATTTCAAGAAAAAAAGAGTATGAATGGATGAAGTCTCTTAATACGTTTTTTGAAAAGAGGTCTTTCCGTTCCTCCAGCCAAGACTGTTTCTCTATGTTTATCATTGTTAACCTGCCAAAACTATGAGTCCCACACCCAGCACCATTAGACTTGCTCCAGCTAAGCGTTGGGTGATCTCTTTTTCTTTGAAGATAAGTTTGCCGTAAATGACGCTGAAAATCAAACTGGTCCTTTTTACCGCAATCATATAGACCGCTGTGATCAGATTAATTGCCCACATGTGACTGAGTACCATAATTGTCTGGGCAAAACCAACTGCCCACCATGCGCCCCATGGACTTCGGCCGGTTTTTTTAAAGGGCCACAGGGTTGATTGTTTATTCTGTAAACCAACCCCATTTGTTACCCAGCGGAGTGCCCAGAGGCTCAAAGGGGTGACTATTCCCAGTAATACAAAATAAAAACAGGCAAAAAATATCGGATCAGAGTGTTGAATCGCTTTTTTCCCCAATACGGAAGTAAGGCCATATATCCCGGCAACTGCCAGCATAAGCCTCGATCCCTGCTCTTTGGCAATGGCCTTTAATGGCTCAAGAAGCCCTTTTCTGCTGCTTTTGATATTGAGAACATAGGCCCCGGTTACAGTGCACAGTATGCCCAGAAGTCCAGCCATAGTCACCTTTTCATCCAGGACCAGCCGGCCTGTCAGTACAATGAATACAGGAGTGAAGGCGAGAAAAGGTATGCTGAGCGACAGAGGAGAGACCTTGAGTGCCTGCATATACAGTAGCAAGGCAAGGATCTCAAAAGGGACCAGAAAGCCAACTGTCTGCCAAAAAACCAGGTCGGTTTCAGGCCAGGATATCGCAAGAAGCAAGGGCAACAAAAAGGGCACCGGGGCAGTAGATCTTACTATGGCCATACTGCCCGGAGACAGATGGCTAAACCGGGCCTTCAGGATAGTGTCCCCTGTGGCAGTGGCCAAAGCAGTCAAGAGGGCTGCGGGAAACCAATTCACCCGCTATTTTCCATATTCTCTATACCCCTTCCCGGCGTCCGGCCAGGGAGCGAAGCCTGCGAATACGTTCCTGGATGGGAGGATGAGTACTGAACAATTTTGCAACTGACGCGGCTGTGAGGGGGTTAACTATATACATTTGCGCAGTTGCAGGGTTTACCTCCATAGGCACACGGTGATTCCATTCATCCAATTTTTTAAGGGCGCCGGCCAGGGCCATTGGATGATTACATATTTTGGCCCCTGTGGCATCAGCCTGATACTCTCTGCTCCTGGATATGGCCATCTGAATGAGGGCGGCAGCTATGGGCGCTATGATCATCATGATCAGTCCTCCTATCAGACCGCCCGCACCACCCTCATCGTCATCCGAGCCGCCAAAACCTCCGAACAGCATGGCCCACTGGGCCATAGTAGCAATGTACGTTATGGCGCCTGCCATGACAGCGGCTATGGAGCTTATCAGTATATCCCTGTTGCGGATATGTGCAAATTCGTGTGCAAGGACCCCTTCCAGCTCCTCGCGGTTGAGGATCCGCAGAATACCCTCTGTGACCGCAACCGCAGCGTGGTCCGGGTTCCGCCCGGTGGCAAAGGCATTAGGGGTCTGCTGGGCTATGAGGTAAACCCTGGGTTTAGGTATCCCGGCCTTCTGCGCAAGTCCTGCTACTATGGAATGGAGTTGCGGTGTCTCTGCTTCAGAGACCTCCCTGGCTCCGCTCATTTTCAGGGCAAGCTTGTCGCTGTACCAGTAAGCAAAAAAGTTCATCGCGCCGGCCATCACCAGGGCTATGGTCATGCCTGTGCGGCCACCAAGCGCCCCTCCGACGAACAGAAAGAGAGCCGTGAGGGCGGCTAAAAATATGAATGTTTTAAACATGTTGTACATGCTTTCTAATAATCCTCCGTAAAATTATTTTACTAATATGATCATTTTTCCATCTCAAGGCAAGGGGCAGGTATTTTGCAGGTAGCGTCTAATCCTTGCCCTGCATTATAGCTGTAGCCTTTTCCACATCCAGCTTGCTGCCCATAAAGACCGGCACCCTCGCGTGGAGGGCTGAGGGCTTTATGTCCAAAATATCCTGTTCACCATCTGTGGCAGCCCCGCCTGCCTGCTTCAAAATATAGGCCATGGGAGCAACCTCGCACAAAAGGCGCAGTTTACCCCTTGGTTTCGCAGGGTCTTTCTTATCAGCCGGGTACATGAATATGCCGCCATACAGGAGGTTTCTGTGAAAGTCAGCCACAAAAGAACCAATATACCTGGCCGCGTAAGGCTTTCCCCTTTCATTCTCCTGGCTCTTGAAGTAATTTACTACCCTTTTTGTTTTCTCATCCCAGTAACTTGTATATGCCTCATTAACAGAATAGACCTTTCCCCTTTCAGGGATCATGATATCCCTGTGAGATAGGAGAGTTCCTCCTATCTCACAGGGATATCATGATCCCTGAAAGGGGA
>JAYEFH010000046.1:0-5035 GCA_034658555.1 Thermodesulfobacteriota bacterium
CTGTATATTATGTTGTTAGTTTGTTTATGTTGTGGGTGTTTAGACCCCTTCCATACCATATAATTCCTTCATTGTTTGATATGTGAAAAAGTCCATATAGTTCTTCTTATTTCATTTTATTCCTCTGTTTCTAACCGCTTGGCCTTGGACAAATACCAATCGATTCCTTCCTGATCGAAGCCGGGATTATTTTGGGCAAAAGAGGCGGCCTTTCGATAGTATTCGGCTGCCATTTTGTTGTTCCCCCGGGCCTCATAGACTTCAGCCAGCCTATCAATCCCATCAATCTGACCGGGATAATGTTTCAAAAGTTCATGGCACACCTTTTCTGCCTCATCCAATTCACCATCCTTGATAAGATCCGCAACACTGTTGGATAGCATATCAAGATCGTCAATGTCGGCTTCTGAGTAAGATATGTTCTGCTGAGAGCTTGACCTCTCCTGCAAAGGGAGGCAACATTTTTTGTACTTTTTACCGCTGCCACAGGGGCACGGTGCATTACGCCCGATTTTTGCCATAACTGAGAACTCCTATGGAGGATATTATGAACCTACAGGAAACAGTTGAGAAACTCAAGAAACAATGGCGGCAGTTTTTTGAAACCGTAGAGAAACCCGGGAACTGCATATTCTGTGAAGGGACTCGGATTTACTGGAATGGGCAAAGGGAACGCACAGCCAGTGTACGGACAGGAGATGAAGTGGTCCACCTTACAGATCTCCTGTGCAAACGGGTAAAGTGTGCAAACCCTGAATGCAAAAAGAGTTGGACCCTAAGACCTCCTGGGCTTATGCCAAGACGCCATTACCAGCTCTGCGTTGTAGCGCATGGGACAAAGGAGTTCCTTTTCGATCCCCATTCAACCTTGACTTCGGTTGCCGATGAACACCAATGCTCGCGTAGAACAGTTGGCAGGTGGTTGACATGGATTAGCGAAATTGCTGAGCCCGCCGATCTTGTTCGTCATTTGTTTTCCGTCTCGAAAGAAAGGGCGGTTGCCTCCGGATTCACGATATCTGAAATGATTAAAAAGGGCGTTAACGCAGGAAAGAAAGCGTTTCAACGTTCAACTGAAAACTTTTGTATTCTTGAAGCCTTAGGTACGGCTTACGGGCATGAACCACCTGGGTTTAGGGGAATGATAGAGTGCGCCATTGCCAATCGGGATTGCATCACCACATATCGTTCTCCTTTTATCCCCGAACTTGCCCGGTGACAATTACCTTTAGAAAGGCTAATGCCTCCTACAAAGAACAAATGAGAGGGGGCAAGCCTTTATGAGAAAGAAAGTTCTTAACCCGAACCGGGTCAGACATATTGATGGGGGGTTCAGTTTTATCCCTCACTGTTTCCTGGCCGATGGATTTTTGGCCACACTCAGTCAAAAAGAGATCCTTTTGTATTTCTTTCTTGTCCTGGCCTCTGATCGCCATGGCCTGTCCTTTTATGCCTATGACGCTATTTGTTCGCTACTCAATCTTTCTGCCCACGACTATATGGAAGCCGAAGACGGTCTTATAGAAAAAGACCTTATCGCTTATGACGGCACCATCTTTCAGGTACTCGATTTACCCTCAAAACCGGTACAAGCTGTAGTAACGAAGATTCCTCCCAATTCGGACCGGAGACAATGCCGCTCTCAGATTAGAGGCCTTATCCAGCAATCCCTTTGGGAGGCCCAGGATGGAGGATAAGGACATCAGGATGCTGGTGCAGGCCATCGGGGATTATGGGCAGAGGGTGAAGTCTTTAGATGAGCATGGGCGCAGTCGCCACATAATACGCTACAGCCAGGTCCTGATGGAGTTTCTTATCTTTGCAATAAGCAACAATATCGCATGGAAAGATATGTTTACCTTTAATACACTCCAGAACTTTGCTAAACACAGCAGCTTTAAGGGTGCCTCCCGCACCCTCACATCCCTTTCCAATCTCCTTTTCAGCCAGGGAAGAATCGATCACCCTATAGAAGTTCCAAAGACAAAGCACTCTCTTCCCGATATCTATGAACACTACTTGCGCTACCAGGAACATGGCCGCCAGATTTGCCCCGGACATCTCAGCCAGACACGAAGGCTACTGGGTTGTTTGCACGACTATCTCGAAAAACAAAGCGTTTCTCTTTCAAACCTGAAAATCGAACACTTAGATGACTTCATGGCCCGGTTTAAGGTGGCACACACTACGCGCAACCTTTACCGTTCCATTGTGCGGGGATTTGTAAGATATCTTTATCATCAAAAAAAGATGATCAAAAGGGACCTGGCCCCGCTGCTTGGGGGCCCTCCACTATATGCTCAGAGCAAACCCCCGAAGTTTCTGCGGCCTGGGGAAATCCAAAAACTCTTTGCCGCTCTTGATCTTTCCACCCCAATCGATATCCGAACCTATGCCATGGTACACCTGGCTTATTCTTTGGGCCTCAGGCCCATTGAGATCAGCAGGATCACTCTCGGGGATATCTCTTTTCGAAAAGCAGAACTTACTCTCCCGGACAGGAAGGGTGATAATCCTATAACCCTTCCTGTCCCGGAGCACACCATCAAGGCCATCGGTGCCTATGTGATAAAGGCCAGAGCCAAGAGTCCATCCCGGCACCTTTTCTTAACAATGAATTTCCCTTACCGGCCTTTAAGCTCCAATGTCGTCACCCTATACATCTCCAGGGCCATGAAAAAGGCAGGTCTATCCTCTTCCTCCTATTGGCTTAGACATACCTATGCTCAAAATCTTTTGCACATCGGCAGATCCATCTATGAAATCAAAGAAATGATGGGGCATGACAACATCCAATCTTCTCACAGATACATTCTGGTCCAAACCGAACTTATGCGAAAGGTGCTTTTTGATGAAACCCTTTGAAAGTTTCCTTGCCCCACAACTCAATGACTATATCGTTCATCGTCAAAGCCAGGGATATGTCATAAGGGCCTTCCGAAGCCATATTCTTAGTTTTGACCGCTATCTGAAGGACAAAGGGGCTGATTGGAACATGCTGCAACCTTCTTTTTTCCTTGAAATGAGAGCCGATCTCCAGATGCAAGCAACCTCTGTAAACAAAGTCCTCTCCGCTGCCCGCCTTTTCTTTGACTTCCTGGTGCGCCGCGGAGATGTGGCAGACAATCCTCTGCGCGATATCCCATTTCTCAAGGAGGATATCGTCGTCCCTTTCATTTTTTCACCCGAGCAAACCGATCAGTTACTGCAGGCTGTTTGTAAACGAGTTCGCAGAGAGGAAGGCTTCTTTTTAACTGATCTGGCAAGATATCTCGCAGTGTTGTTACTGGCTCGATGTGGATTGAGAATCTCGGAACCTTTGGGAATAATGCGACAGCATTATCGCAGGGATGATGCCACACTCTATATAGAGAAGACCAAGTTCAGAAAAGACAGGTTGATCCCCGCTCCCAATGCCGTAATTACAGAGATCGACAACTATCTTTCCCTAAGAGAGCGCTTCCGGCATAACGATCAAAACCCTTATCTTCTGGCCGGCAGAAAACAAAAGCCATTAAGCGTTTTTCAGGTTCGCTATGCTTTCCATCAGGCATTAAAAGATATCGGCATCAATCAACCAAGAAAAATTATCGGTAATATGAACTTCAACCAGCCCACTCCACATTCCCTTCGGCATTCTTTCGCCATAAATACCTTGATAAAGATCAAAGAACGAAGGGGATCCCTCAGGCACGCTCTGCCCGTACTGGCCACTTATCTGGGACATAGTGTATATACGCATACCGCTATATATCTCAGGGTCGCAGACGCCATGAGCCGGAAACGTCTGATGGATTTTTCTCTTTGGCAGCGACTCAAGACATGAAACTTAATCCCTGCATCCGCCAGTTCTTCCATCACTACTTACCCCACATCAAGGGGATGAGCCATCATTCCATCAAAGCTTACCGCGATGCCTTCAGGCTTTTTCTTCCCTTTGCAGCAAAGTATTATGGGATCAAAATCAAATCCCTCAGATTGGAGCATATCTCGTCAGAGTTAATTATAGCATTCCTCGAACATCTTCAGCGTGAGCGTAAAAACCTGCCCAAAACAAGGAATCACCGTCTGGCCGTCCTCAAATCCTTTGCTAAAATGATTTGTTTTCTCTATCCTGAACATCGTAAGACGGCAGATACAATACTCAATATCCCACAGAAAAGGTCTCAAAAGCCTCTCATCGGTTTCCTATACCAGGAGGAAATCCTGCAAGTCTTTCAAGCCGTCGATATCAGGAGAACAGGAGGCTTCCGGGATTATACCCTGCTGCATCTACTCTATGACTCAGGAGCAAGGGCCAGTGAAATCGCAACCTTGAATCTCGACTACTTTAATACACAGCAAAATACCTTGGCTATTTTAGGTAAAGGCAATCGGTACCGGCTTATAGAAATCGAAGCCAAAACCTCCCAGCTCCTCCAGCTCTATATCTCCAAATACCGCATAGACCCGAAACCTTCCTATCAACACCGAATCTTTATCAATCAACGCGGGGAGGAACTCACACGCCACGGCATATATCGGATCTGTAAAAAATATCTCACAAAGGCCCTTCCACACAAAAGACTCAAGTACCTCAGTCCCGTCCATAGTTTCCGACATTCCCGCGCTGTGGATCTCCTCTATCGAGGTAAATCCATCACGGATATCAAAAACCGATTAGGGCATGACGATATCCAATCCACGACCGTATACCTCCATCTGGACCTCAACCGAAAACGACACATTCAGAAACACTTTATCAGATATATGCAATCGGTCTTGACCGAGGATCCGAAAGTAGATGAGTTACTTCATTGGGAAAACAAGGGGGATATTATAGCCTGGCTGGATAGCTTATAGCACCGAAGAACAATCTCCGGTCGGTCAGGGAGAGCCATGAGAAGAAAATAATTATTATGTTCCGTGTTCAGCCTGCAATTTTGCATAATAGAATGCAACTTATTGATATCAAACAGAATTTGGAGTTGCCAACGACGGGCGCAACTTTTTCAAGATTTTTAGCAACTTAGGTGGACTCGCAACATAATGTATA